>CAYWMC010000274.1:0-3736 GCA_964459345.1 uncultured Klebsiella sp.
GTGCACACCTGGCAGATCAACCCGCGCATGACGCTGGAAACCACCGTGGTGGCGGAATTTTCCGAGATTTCCCAGTCGGGCGATGTGAACAACAAGCGCGATTTCAATTTCGTCAAACCCAAGCTCGACTTGCGCTACGACCTGAGCAGCACGCTGCAGGTGCGCGGGACACTGGAACGCTTCGTCTCGCAACTGACCTTTGCGGACTTCTCGCGCACCATCGATGAACGCGACATTGACCGGGACACGGTAGCGGGCAACCCGACCCTGGAGCCAGAGGAAAGTCTGCGTGCCGAACTGACGCTGGACTACCGTCTGCCCAGCGATGCGGGCACGCTGAACACGCGCCTGTTCTATTACGACTGGGACAACAAGATCGGCAAGATCGACATCTCGCCGTCCATCAACAATCTGCAGTCCACCAATGGCAACATCGGGCCGGCCGTGGCCTACGGGCTGATCAGCAATGCCAGTCTGCGGCTGGGCTTCCTGGGCCTGCCCCAGGCGCTGGTGACGGCCTCACTGACCATGCAGTCCGCGAAATTTGAAGACGACCCCTTCGTGCCTTACTCGCACCGCTTTCCACCTTATGACCGTGGCAGCCTGCGGGTGACGTACCGGCACGACCTGCCGGCCTGGAACATGAGCTATGGCGTGACCTACAACGGCCGGGCGCATGACGGCCGCTACATCTACGAGAACGACAGCCGCTTCACCTGGATCATCCCGACCAACCTCAGCGCATTCGTGGAAATGGTGGGCTTCGCCGGCCTGACCTATCGCCTGGAAGGCAGCAACCTGGCCGACTTCGAAGCCTGTGCCATGCGCCGCCGTTACGATGGCTACATGCGCGACGGCATCCTCAAGGAAATCGAAGACAACTGTTCCACTACGGGCATGCAGGTGGCGTTCAAGGTGCGCGGCACGTTCTAGTTTCGCCGCGCCGGGGGCCTCGTGTATTCTGCGCACAAGGTCCCCGGGAATGACGTCAGGAGAACAAGAGGATGCGGCACTGGCTCGCAATGGCAGGCGTGATCGCCACTGGCACGATGATGGCTCCGGCCATGGCGCAGACACTGACGGCAGATGAACAGGCATTGCTGACGCTGGCCGAGCGTCTTTATCCGGCGCTCTTCGTGGGCGGTCAGGCACCCGGCAGCACACAGGGCTATACCTACCGTCACTACGCCGGCACGGGCGTGTATGTGGGCTTCAAGGACCAGCGCCTGTATCTGCTGGGCGGCCCCTTCGGCGACGCGGTGCGTGACATGGGCACGGTGTTCGGCGCCCTCAGTCAGCTGCGCGTCGAGGACGCCGGCACACAAAGCCGGGTGACCAGCGAACCGGTGCCCGCCCTGCAGAACCTCGGCCTGGCCAGCTACGACAGCATCCAGCTGGACGCACACGCCCTGCGCGAATTCGCCACCTTCGGACTGAAAGGCTTCTATGTGTTTGGCGACACGCTGGAAGGCGGCCGCCGCAACCCCACGTTCGAATACTCCTCTGTCAAGGAAGGCACCCAGGTGGTGGCGGCGATGGATGGCGTCATCACCTTTGTGCGCGAACAGCCGCAGACCAATGACTTCTCGGTATTCCTGCAGCCCGCCCAGGGCTCGGCCTGGACGATAGGCTATGACCATCTGGTGAATCTCAGCGTCCGGGCCGGCGATGTGGTCAAGGCTGGCACTGTCCTCGGCCAGCCCGCGCGGCAGAACAACGGCCTGCTGCGCTTCGAGGTTCAGGTGAACCAGGATGTGGGGCCTTCGTCCGCGCCGGTCACCACGCACTTCTGTCCTTCCCTGCTGCTGGCGGACGGCGCGCGCGAGCCCTGGCAGACAGCACTCGCTTCCATGATGAATGCCTGGGAAACTTTCTCGGGCCTCGAACTCTACGACATTTCCCGGCAGCACCCCACGGGCTGTCTATGGCCGATGCTGTCGGTTCCGCAGGCGGCGGGCACCGCTGCAATCCAGTAAGAAAACAAACGTGCAAGGCAATCCAGTCGTGCCGGTGGCGTCGTAACCCGTCGCTCGACACGCCACCAGGACCTTGCCATGACACCACAACGTTTGTATCTCCATGCACTATTACTCGGGGCGGCATTGCTTTTCTCCAGCGCCTTTTCCAACGGCAGCCACGCATCTGCAGACGCGCAATTGCTGATCGACGTCCTGCGTGACGTGCACCCTGGGTATCTGCGTTACCAGAGCGACGCCGAGGCGGCCATGGCGGAGCAGACCTTCCTTGAAGCGGCCGCGCGCGCAACGGACGACGGCAGCTTCTATCTGGCCACCAGCGCTTACCTTGCCACCTTGCGTTGCGAACACACCGAGGCGGAGTTGCCCGTTGCACTTGCACAGTGGCGTGACACCACGCCGAGCATGTTGCCGGTGGCGATTACGTGGGTGGAAGGCACCGCGATCGTAGTGGGAGTGGCACCTGGCACCACTGGGGTCGGGATCGGCGACGAACTGCTGGAAGTCGATGGCCATGGGATGGCGTCGCTGTTCGAGCAGATGGCTCCGCACATCTCGGTGGATGGCTTCACGGATCACACGAAAGCCACACTCTTCTCAGGTGCCGATGACATCGGCCTGACCACGTTCGACGTGCTCTATCCGCTGCTGCACGGCTTTCGCGATACCTTCTCTCTGACCTTGCGCAGTGCGGGCGGCGAAACGCGTACGGTGAGCGTGGCGGCTGTCGACGAGACGGCGTCGCTGGCCGCGCGCGGACAGAGCCAGGCCATGGCGAACTTCAGCGACCCGGGTGCCGTGTCATGGCAACGTAGCGGTGAATCTGCAGTGCTCAAGGTCAGCACCTTCGTGAACTACCGCACGCCGGTGGACGCGGATGCCGTCTTCGGTGCCGTGTTCAGTGAGATCGGTGCCTCCGGCGCCACGCAGCTGGTGCTGGACATGCGCAAGGTGGGCGGAGGCTCCACGGATGTGATGGAGAGCCTGTTGCGCCACCTCATTCGCCAGCCCATCACGATCGGTGGCCCTTCGCGTGTGAGAACCCATGACTTCGCGCAGTATCGCGAGCATCTGAGCACCTGGAACGAGAGTGCGCTGACGGTGCCTGCCTCTGCTCTGACACCCGAGGGCAATGGCCTTTTCATACTGAGTCCCGAGATCGATGGGGGCACCGATGTACTGCAGCCAGCCCCCAACGCCTGGCAGGGGCCGCTGACGGTGTTGATCGGCGAGGGCAATGAGTCGGGGCTGACGATTCTGCTGGCCGAACTGCGCGACGAGCGCGAGGCCCTGTTCATCGGGCAGCCCACGGGCGGCAGTGCGCAGGGCCCCACGGCCGGCGTCATTGCCTTCCTGACCTTGCCCGAGTCGCAGATTGTGGTGCGTGTGCCGCTGCGCTGGAACGCGACCTCGTACCAGGGCTTCGAACTCGGCCAGGGCATTGCGCCGGACATCCTTGTGCAGGAGACTGTGGCCGACGTGCGCGCCGGGCGGGATGTGACGCTGGAGCGCGCTTTGCAATAACAACAAGGAGACAACACCATGACCCTCAACGGACAATGCCTGTGCGGCGCCATCCGCTACCAACTCACCGGTGAGCCGCGCCACGTAGCCGTGTGCCATTGTCGGGACTGCCGCCGCAGCGCCGGCGCGCCCATGGTGTCGTGGGCCATGTATCCCGAGTCGGCCCTGACCCTGCTGCAGGGCCAGCCGAAAACCATCAATTCCTCCGGCAGCGCCATGCGCAGCTTCTGCCCCGA
>CAYWMC010000275.1:0-3725 GCA_964459345.1 uncultured Klebsiella sp.
GCTCCCACTCGCAGAAAAATCCCTACCAGCGAACCATGCTCGCCTGTTTGCCCAGGATAGGGACCGCGAAGACATTGGCGGCACCGGTGCCGGCCAGGCCCTGGCACACGTGCAGGGGCAGCAGGTGTTCTTCGCGGGGGTGGCAGTAGCGGGCATGGGGCGCGTCGGCCCAGTGCAGCAGGCGTTCACGGCGCTCGGCGTCGCTGAGGGCTGGGCTGTGACAGGTCTCCTGCAGCCATTCTTCGAAGGCCAGGTTCATCGCGCGGGTCTCGGGCGTGTCGGGGGTAAAGAACGCCCGCATGTTGTGGAACGAGAAGCCCGAGCCGATCACCAGCAGGTTTTCTTCGTCCAGTGCGCGCAAGGCCTCGCCCATCTGCAAGTGCGCCTGCGGGTCGAGACTGCTGAGCAGCGACAGCTGCACACAGGGGATGTCCGCCTCCGGGAACATGATCTTCAGCGGCACGAACACCCCGTGGTCCAGCCCTCTCTGCGCATCCATCCCTGGCGCCATGCCGGCCGCGCTCAGCGCGTCATGAATGCGCTGCGCCAGGGTGGGCGAGCCGGGGCACGGGTACTGAATCTGGTAAGACTCCGGAGGAAAGCCGTAGTAGTCATAGAGCAGCGACGGGGCAGCAGAAGCGGTGAGCGTCGGCACGGCCTCTTCCCAGTGTGCGCTGATGACCAGAATGGCTGTCGGACGCGGAATGCCCGCAGCCAGACCCCGCAGCGCGCCCACCATCTTCTGGTGGCCCGGGTCGCCCAGCAGCGGCAGCGGGCCGCCGCCGTGGGACAGATAAAGCACTGTGCTTGGCATGAATCGGCAATCTCCTGAAAAGGCGGGCGGTCAGGCCAGGGTGTGCAGCACGCGGCTCACCGGCACGGCGGCCAGATAAAGCCCCACTCCGAAAGCGACGTGCGACAGCAGGCTGCGCAGGCGGGCACGGCGCGGGTCTGCCGTTCTTGCGGCGGCAACCCCCAGCCCGAAGGCCGGCTGCATGAGGCCCCAGGGCATCACCAGGGTGCCCACCCCCACCAGCAGCGCCGGCAACAGGCTGGGCTGCAGCAGCCACGCGCCCGCCGATGGAAGCACGAGCAGGAACGCATAGGCAATGCCCACCAGGTAATGAAAGCTCCAGCCGATGGCGCACTCGGCCTGCCTGGGCGCCGCCTTCGCAATGCTCGCGTGGCGGAACCGGCCCTCGGGCATGTGCGCCAGCCAGCGGCCCACCAGGCAGTAGTCCGGCAGCGGCATCCGCAGCAGGCGCCGGGCCAGCAGGGCCCACGCGTCCATGATCAGCGTCGCGCCAGCCCCGGTCAGCACAGCCGGCCACCACAGGGCGCTCATCGCGGCGGCGCCGGGCAGGTCCAGGCTACCAGCCTGCGCACCACCGGGGCCACGACGGTGATCGTCGGGAAAGCCACCACCCAGGCGAAGGCCCAGGCCTGCAGCCACACGGTGACAATGCCGTCCACCAGCCCCACGTTGAACACCGAAATCACGAACGACATGATGCAGGACATCAACAGCGACATGTAGAACGAGAACACATACTGACTGTACTTCTGGGGAATCATTTTCTTGCTCCTTGCCTTGCGGCTTTGCGATCGAGGTGCGCACTATGCAAGTTGACGCCGCATAATTCCAATTGATAGCGTGCATTTGAATCATCACGATTGGTGATGAGAATCCGGAGGCAGCGCTGCCATGAAAACCCAGGAACTGACCCTGCTGTATGTCTTCAACGCGATCATGGTGGAGCGCTCGGTGACGCGCGCGGCCGAGCTGCTGGGCATGACGCAGCCCGCCGTTTCGAACGCCATTGCCCGCATGCGCTTGCTCTGGCAGGACCCGGTGTTCACACGCCACGGCCGGCAGATAGAGCCCACCGCCTTCGCCTTCAGTCTGTGGGAGCAGATTCAGGAACCGCTGCGCCAGCTGGCCACGGCGGTGGAGTCCACCACCTTCGTGCCCGCCGAGTCGCGGCGCAAGTTCCGCATTGCCGCCACGGACCAGACGGTGGACCAGCTCTGGGGCGCGCTGCTGCACGCCGTGTCGCAGGCCGCGCCGGGGGTGGACCTGTATGCGGTGCCGTTCTCGCAGCGTGGCGCCGTGGACCAGCTGCGCGAGGCCCGCATCGACCTGGCCATCGGCCCGCTGGGCGCCCAGGACAGAAGCCTGCGCTCCCGCCTGCTGTTCAGCAGCGCCTTCACCCTGGCGATGGGCCCCCAGCACGCGCTGGCAGGCCAGCCGGTGAGTCTTGCGGCCTTCCTGAATGCGCGGCATCTGATGGTGTCGCGCAGTGGCGAACCCCACGGGCATGTGGACAGGGCGCTGGAACGGCAGGGGCTGACGCGACGGGTGGCCGTGACGGTGAATCACTATGGCGTGGTGCCGGAGCTGTTGTGCGAGTCAGACCTGCTGGCCGTCATCCCGCAGCGCGTGGCAGACAGCCCGGCCTTTCGCGACCGGCTGTGGATCACGCCAACCCCCGTGCCCATCGAGCACACCGCCATTCACCTGCTGTGGCATGTGCGACAGGACCGCGACCCGGGGCTGCTGTGGCTGCGCGAGCTGCTGGAAACGCTGATTACGGCTCCGGTGGCTGACTGAGGGGCGGAGAATCGGGGGTGGAGGCGGCCTCGGCCGTAGCCGCCTCCGTGCCCGCCACACTCAGCAGCCACAGCGGCACCACGAACCCGAACGGCGCCAGGAAGAACAGCTGCCACCAGCCACTGCGGCCAGTATCGTGCAGGCGCCGCGCGCCCACCGCCAGCAGCGGCAGCGCGGCCACCAGTATCACCACATTGCCCAGCCGCTCATGAATCGCGGCGGCCGGCGCCGCCACCACCAGCACCGCCAGAAAGAACCACCAGTACTCTTCCCGCGACGCCGTGCCCTTGAAGTCGTCGAACTGCCGCAAGGCCCGCACGCACGCCTCGCGCATGCCCACCGGCGTGGTGGCGTCGGGAAGCAGCAGCGCAGACGCCTCCAGTTCGAACACGGCCGCCAGCGCGCGCAGCGACTCGGAGGACGCATTGCCCGAGGCCTCCAGGCGCTGAATGGTGCGCAGGTTCAGCCCGCAGGCGTCCGCCAGCTGTTCCTGGGACCACTGTCTGGCCTTGCGCTCTTCGCGCACCCGCGCGGCGTTGATCTTCATGGGCACCTCCTTCCGATGTCTGCACGAGGGGCAGCTTAACGCAATTCGCCCCGGCGGCGCTGCGGCAGCGGGACGACAGCAGCACGTCAGCGCCGCATGCCGTTGCCCCTGCGGCACGACGCGGCAGTCCGAAGTCCGCGCGCGTGCGTAGTCTCAGAGGAAACACCCAACCACGAGGACACGAGCATGCCTGGCAAATTCATTCTGTGGCTTTCCGCCCTGGTATTCATCGGCTACGGGCTGGTGGGCATCGCGAACCCCGCCCTGCCCGCTGGCTTCGCCGGCCTGATCATGGGCAGCGGCGATGCCTATGCCGAGATCAGCTCCATGTACGGCGGCCTGCAGACGGGCCTGGGCGCGTTCTGCCTGCTGGCCGTCACGCGCAAGGACTACTACCGCGCCGGCCTGGCCATGCTGGTGCTGGGCATCGGCGCGGTGGGCGCCACGCGACTGATGGCAGCGCTCATGACGCCCGACCCGGTGACGGCCTATACCTGGGGCGCGAGTGCGTACGAGATTGCTACTGCGATCATTGCGGCGTTGGCGTGGCGGGTGGCGACGCAGGCT
>CAYWMC010000276.1:0-3722 GCA_964459345.1 uncultured Klebsiella sp.
TCAGGGCACGGTCCAGTGGCAGCCCTGCCTTGGTCAGACTCTGCATCTGCCGGGCGAAGATGATCAGCTCGTTGATGGTGATCTTCTTGCCCGCCAGGAAAGAGTTGATCTTGCCGATGGCGCTCAGTTCCGGGCTGGCCAGACGGCTCGACGAGGACGATGCCGGCGCGGAAGCAGCGCCTTTGGAAGCGGAGGACGGCGCGGGCCTGGCAGTGCTGCGTGCTGCCGACTTTGTGGACTTTCTGATCTCGATCGGCGTGATGTTCTGGCCGAACAGCGCCCCGGCCACATCGTCCACAGACTCGCCCTCCAGAGCGCCGGTAACCAGCACTCCAGACGCGTTGCGCGCTCTGTATTCGAATGTCGGCATTCGCCTCTACCTACCCGTGCTCTTGCGCGTCAAAGACCCAATCGCCCGTTTCATCTATCTGTTCCGCCACGATGAACACTTCGTCCAGACTGGTGACCCCAGCAATGGCATCCAGCACGGCACTCTTCACCAGCGGTTGATAGCCGCGGCTGGCGCGCGCCGCCTTCACGAAGCCGGACGAGTCGGTGCGCCGCAGGGCATCCGCCATCTCGTCATTGATCACCAGCAATTCGAACACGCCGATGCGCCCGCGATAGCCTGTGTTGTTGCAGCGATGGCAGCCACTGGCCTGTTGCAGTCGCTGCGTGGGAGCGAGCGCAACACCGCTGACCTTCTCGATCCACGCACGGTCGCGGGGCGACGGGTCGTGCTCGACACAGCAGTATTCGCAGAGCCGGCGTACCAGACGCTGCGCCAGCACGGCACGAATCGCCGTGGCTGCCAGGAATCCTTCCGTGCCCATGTCCACCAGACGCATCGCGCTGGAGACCGCATCGTTGGTGTGCAGCGTGGAAAGTACCAGGTGGCCCGTCATCGCCGCACGCAGGGCAATCTCGGCGGTCTCGGTGTCGCGGATCTCGCCCACCAGCAGAATGTCCGGGTCCTGGCGCAGGGCAGAGCGCAGCACGCGCGCAAAGCTCAGGTCGATCTTCGGGTTGACCTGCACCTGGTTGATGCGGTGCAGACGGTATTCCACCGGGTCTTCCACGGTGATGATCTTCTTGCCGACATCGTTGAGTTCCTGCAGCGCGCCATACAGCGTCGTCGTCTTGCCCGAGCCCGTCGGCCCCGTCACCAGAATGAGTCCGTGCGGCATGTGAATCAGGCGGCGGAAACGTTCCAGCATGTCCGCGGGCATGCCGACGTTCTCGAGATCGGTCACGCCATCGGTCTGGTCCAGCAGACGCATGACCACCGACTCGCCGTATTCCACTGGCATGGTGGAAAGACGCACGTCCACCTTGCGCTCCTTGATCTTGATGCTGAAGCGGCCGTCCTGGGGCAGTCTCTTCTCGGAGATGTCCAGACCCGACATGAGCTTCAGGCGCAGCACCAGCGCAGAAGTAATGCGCCGCTCTTTCACCACCTGCTCCTGCAGCACGCCGTCGACGCGCTGGCGAATGCGCAGCACTGTCTCGTCGGGCTCGATGTGCACGTCCGAGGCCCGCACCTGCATGGCATCCAGGAAGATGGACTGCAACAGCTTCACCACGGGCGCGTCACTGTCAGTCGGGTCCGGCGAGAGCGCTGCCAGATCGAACTGGCCATCGGTCAGCTCTTCTTCCAGCTCTTCAGCAAAGGAGGCGATTTCGTCGGTGCGGCGGTACACCATGTCCAGCGTGTTCAGCAGCTCGCTCTCGCGCACCACCGCCTGGGTGATGGGCTGCTGCAGGATGCGCTCCAGCGCATCGAAGGCATACAGGTCGGTGGGGTCAACCATGCCGACCAGCAGTTCGCCCTTGCGATCAGACAGCACGATGGCCCGGTAGCGTCGCGCGAAGGTTTCCGACAGACGCTTGACCGCCACCGGGTCGAAGCGGAAGCGGCGCAGGTCGATGAACGGGATTTTCAACTGCTCGGACAGAAATTCCAGAAATTTGTCTTCAGGCACATAGCCCATGGTGACAAGGGTGCGGCCGAGACGCGTGCCGGTGGACTTCTGCTTCTGCAGAGCCAGCTGCAACTGGTCTTCGGTGATCACCTTGTTCTGAACCAACAGGTCACCGATGCGAATTTTCTGTCTGAGCGCTGACATGGTCCGCCTAGTTCTGCCTGATGCTGGCAATACGTTGCTGACTGTTCTCGCGCAGCGCGGGCGTCAAACCACCCAGCTGCAGGGCCCGTTCGTAGGACTGCACAGCTTCGAAGCTGCTGCCCAGCGCGTCCTGCGCGGCGGCCACGCCGTACCACCAGCGTGCATCCAGAGGCGCACTGGCGGAAAGTGCCTGGTAGCTCACAAGGGCGTCGGTGTACTTCTGACTGGCCAGACGACTGGCAGCGAGTAGTTCGTGATACTCGGAATCGCCCGCCAGCGACGGCGCACGCAGCGCCAGCAGATCGGCCGCTTCACCCGGGACGCCCGCCGCCATCAGCACGCGGGCCTTCACTTTTTTGTATCCATAATGATCGGGCTGGATGGCGAGACCGATGTCGGCCTGCTCCATTGCACCGATCATTTCGCCCTGCTGCAGCATCAGTTTGGCCAGCATCTCGCGGGACTGGTGCGCCTGTGGATTGGCCGATGCAAAGGCCGTCAGCGACTCCAGAGCAGCGCCCTGCTGACCCTGCTGCCAGAGTGCCAGAGCGTCCTGCACCTGCTGCCGGTCCACTTCACGGAAATTCATCTGTGCGGGCATGCGCACCAGTGTGGAGGCGCTCGGTTCGGAGACACCTGCAGCTGCCAGGGCGGCATCGTCTGCAACGGCGACAGGTGCGTTGGTGTTCTCGGGCTGTGTGGTTTCCAGGACCAGGGCCGCAGGCAACTCCGGCAATCCTTCCTCAGGCTCGAGCGCGATGGCGTCTGCCTGAGAGACTGGCATCTGCGCATGTTCTTCGGCCGTGGGAATGCTCTGCTCGACCTGCATCTGGAGAGCGATGTTGCGCTCCTCCAGCTCCTGCATGCGCAGGGACATCCGTTCCATTTCCTGAAGAATGGCCTGGTCGACACGGGGCTCGAGCGCCGGTGATACGGGCTCCACGCTGGCCAGCGACTGCACCGGCACAGGAATCTGTTCAACCTGCTGCATGCGCCACACCAGTACGCCAGCCGCGGCCACCACCACGATCGACAACGGTGCCAGCCATTTTGCCGCGCCGGATGGCTTCGCAGACTTGCGCGACGCATCGGTGGCGGGAATCAGTTTTTCGCGGGACACGGTGGTACCGCCGGTATTGCTGCGCCGGGAATCCAGGTCACGCAGCATGTCATTGACCAGACTCACGACGCGCCTCCCATGTAGTAGCTGACCATGTAGGCCAGCAGGGCGGCACCGGCGAGTACCGCCATGCCAATGAGGATCAGCGACTTGTAGGTGTCCTTGGGAATGGCGACTCCTTCGGTGTCTTCCGCCGCGCGGCGCACATGTTCGGCATCCACGGCGCGCTCACCCTTGCCATAGGCCACCATCAGCGCCTTGTGGGAAAGAATATTGATGACACGGGGAATGCCGTGGCTGACTTGAAAGAGCAGATCCAGGGCGCGGCGGCCAAACAAGGCGGGGCCGTTGTACCCTGCGGTGGCGAGACGATGACTCACGTAGCGTTCGACTCCTTCTCTGTCGAGTGATTCCAGCTGGTAGGAAAAGGTGATGCGCTGCAGCAGCTGGCGCAGCGACTTCTCCTGCAGCATGTC
>CAYWMC010000277.1:0-3711 GCA_964459345.1 uncultured Klebsiella sp.
GTCTGATCAGGATGTTCTCGATATGGGATCATATCTTATGACGCTTGGCCCTGTATCAAATGAAGTGAAAGGGCACGAGACGCCAATTTGGTTAGCGAATTGGATGATGATTGGATGGAATATTCTGGCTGATCTATTCGAATCGCGAAAAGTGGAACTTCCGGATTCCAAATTGGTCCGTGGCGCTTACCTTGCCAGAAATCTTGGACATTGTGGTGAGTGCCACACTCCCAGAAATTCCTTGGGAATCCCAATTGCTGACTTGGAGTTTGCCGGCGCAACTCTTGGAGAAAGTCATGCGGATGCTATTACTGGGGATGCGCTGGCTGAGTGGTCGGAAGACGATTTCGCATTTTTCCTGTTTATGGGAATGAAGCCGGATGAAGAGTACGTCGGAGGTGAAATGGAAGCCGTAATTGCCCATAACACTAGCAAACTGACGGATGAAGATCGCAGAGCAATGGCGGCCTTTTTCAAATACAACGGACCGCGTTAGCGCATTTGGTCATGCTGACGCGGCCCCTTTGCATACTTCAATCTACCCGAAACGTCTCATGGCAATTGCCGCAAGTCCCGCCAAATGCGCGAACTGCAGCAATTGTTGCGGACTGATCGCCACCACGGGCTACTTCTGCAAATGTGTTGGCAGCATTTACCAAATTGACTGCTTTCTGGTTGAACTCTTCCATTGAGTCCCAGATCAATGGCAGAGCTTCTGTTTCCACTGCAAATTCACGAGTGTCTCGCGCAGCGAATAATTCCGGAATCATCGGCGCAAGCGCTGCAATTCGATTTGCGTTACGCTCTGCGATAGCCGCATCGAACTCCACAGTGCCTCTGGCCATTCCACTGATTGTTCCCATGTTGTAGGAGAGCAGTTTGAAAAGCCCCTGGCGGGTTTCCGTAGCATTTTCCGCGAGTTGCTCCGGTGTGGGCTCCTGCTGCTGAGCTGTTGCAGAAAATACTGCGCCAACAGCAGCAATAAACAGGCTGGTTGCAATCATTTTTCTATTCATTTACTCACCTTGTTATTCGTCAGTATGAAAATAAACCCCCAATAGAGCCATTCAAATAGACTTTGGAGATTGATAGGACAACGGTCCTCATAATACGAGAGGCTGGCTGATAATCCAAAGGCATCTCGTAAAAATTGAGATAGGGAGGTGTCTGATGTACTTGTTGTTACATGTATTTTTACAAATTGAATTGGGTTACCTGCTGGTTTAACATCGCGGAAGATTTCACAATTTCAATGAGTAATGTGCATGCAGGCCTATTCCGAAAAGCAAAGTGCCAGTGAGGAAGGAAGATCAACTCGCGGGAATAGTGCCCTGAGTAATTCGGATCAGGTTCCTGCCCGCGTAGTGACAAGTCGCAAGCTTTTCATTGTTCCTGCTGTTTTTACTACTGCTTTGTTTCTTCTGTCCTTTCTCCCGCGCGTTCAAGAGAACCCAGTTCTGGTGTGGTCATTTTGGGCAGCAGTTGCGGGACTCTCGGTCTGGCAGTTGCTTCTGAATTTCGGCAGTCGCCAGTCTGGACAAGGAAAGTCATTCATTCTCGCCAAGCCCAAGCCTCAACACTATATACAGGCGATGGTTCACCTTTCAGTTTATACCTATTGGGGGTGGCATTGGCCGCCGGTGCAGGAGCATGCGCTGTTATTGGTGGCGCAACTGTTTTTCGCCTATGCATTTGACATGCTGATGGCATGGACACGCCGCGACAACTATTTATTGGGTTTCGGTCCATTCCCCATCATTTTTAGTACCAATCTCTTCATGTGGTTTCGGGACGACTGGTTCTACCTGCAGTTCTTGATGATAGCAGTCGGGTTTATGGGTAAGGAGTTCGTACGCTGGAAGCGGGACGGCAAAAGCACACATATTTTCAACCCTTCTGCGTTCACTTTGGGCCTGTTCTCACTCGTTCTGATTTTGACCAATTCCACCTCCATAACCTGGGGGCCGCAGATTGCATCAACGCTCAGTCTTGCTCCCGGTATCTACACCTATCTCTTTATAGGTGGTCTGGTTGTGATGTACTTCTTCTCCATCACATTGGTTGCTGCATCTGCTGCAGCCGTGCTCTTTGGCTTGAGTGCGTTGTATTTCGCATTTACAGGGGTTCCGTATTTTCTGGATTCCGAAATTCCGACCGCAGTTTTTCTGGGATTGCACCTGCTGGTAACGGATCCATCGACTTCGCCCAGAACGCCGCCTGGCAAGCTTGTGTTTGGCATACTCTACGGATTTGGTGTGTTTGCGCTCTATTCAATTCTAAGCGCATTCGGTGCGCCAACTTTCTATGACAAATTGCTGTGCGTTCCGCTGCTCAATTTGAGCGTGCAGTGGATAGACAGAGCCGTTCTCGGACTGCGTGACAAGAAGAGTCTTGAGCGACTGGGGCTCGGCGTAGTGCCAAGCAGAAAGGCGAATCTGGCACACATGGCCGTCTGGATAGTTTTTTTTGGATTGATGACTCTCATCGGCAAGACAGACGGAAGACACGTAGGGGACAGTCTGCCGTATTGGGCACAGGCCTGCGAGGAAGGTCGGCCTACAGCGTGCGACAGACTTTTGCTCATAGAATCGAATTATTGTGCAGACAATTCGGGCTGGGCTTGCAATGAGATCGGAGCACATTACATGGCGGGCCGAATTGCCGAAGCTGATACAGAGCGTGCTATTGGATTTTTTGCCAGAGCCTGCGAGCTGAGGTTTCAAGCAGGATGCCTCAATGTGCTGGATCCCACAAACGCAACGGTCGCCAACCCCCGGCCTTTTGATCTTCGGCTGCTGTTGCGTGAAGGCGGGCAAAATCTTCTTGAGATGCCGGAACCTGAGTTGTACCAGCGAGCCTGTGAGCACGGTTGGAATTATGCCTGCCAGACTGTTGCGAGCGTGCGCTGAAGTGGCTTCCAAGGTAATCGTCACTGCCGAAAACTCCTTGAGATGCAACGCATGAGCAATGGTCGAAAAATCACAGGCGTCCCCTCCCGGGCAATGAGAATAGTCAGTAAATCCATTGTCGAAATTTCGTGTTGTCTGCTCTCCATTGGGACTATTTGGAGTAGCGCCGTCCTGGCGCAGCCCAGTTCGGATAATGCTCTCACCGGTCTTGAAGTTCCTTCATTCAGAATGTCAGCATGGAATTTGCCAGACGAACCCCTCTTGGGGTTTGTCGAAGTTCCCGCTGGCCCATTCCCGATGGGAAGCAATCCTCTTATCGACCCCATGGCCTTTGAGAACGAACGTTGGTCTGAGTCTCGCCGTCAGGGAGCTGTGGAACTGCCTGATTACTACATTGCACGCTATGAGACCACTATTGCGCAGTATCAGGCTTTCATTGATGCCACAGGTTACAGCGCAGCGCAGCTAGCCGACTCAAGTCAGGAAAATTTGCCTGCGTCTGGAGTTTCCTGGACCGATGCTCTCGCTTATGCAAGGTGGCTGGAAGCTGCGATGAAATCATCTGATCAAACGCCACCGGAATTACGTGAACTGCTGGAGAATGGCTGGCATCTGACGCTGCCCAACGAAGCGGAGTGGGAGAAAGCAGCTCGTGGCACTGAATCCAGAATCTTTCCGTGGGGCAATCAGCCCAGGAAGGACAGAGCAAATTTCTCAGGTTCCGGTCCGGTGCCTGTCGGCAGTATTCCTTGTCCAGAGTGTCCCTACGGTCTCAGAGATATGAGTGGCAATGTCTGGGAAT
>CAYWMC010000278.1:0-3700 GCA_964459345.1 uncultured Klebsiella sp.
TCTGCTGCTGGGTATCCTGGCCGCGACTGCACTGCCGCGATTCATCGATGTGACCGATCAGGCACACGATGCAGTATTTGAAGCAACAGTGGGTGGTTTCACCACTGGCGTGGCCATGTACCGTGCGCAGTACTACGCAGCTGGACAGCCCACTACCGTGACACTGGATGGTCAGACTGTGACTTTCAACAGCAACGGCTACCCACGTGTGTATGGCGAGAACGACGGTGCTAGTTATACCGACGAAGCTGCGTCTGCTGCTGTGTGCCGTGACGTTTTCAACTCGGTTCTTCAGTCCGGCCGCCCAACGATCACTGTGCAGACTTCTCCTGCAGAACTCACTGCAGGGTCGCTGGCAGCGATTGTCTCCACAGGCTTCACGTTCACGAATGATGTAACTGCCGACTTCCGCGTGATGTTCTACGAAGGCGTGGAATACCAACTGGACAGCGACCCTGTAACGGCAGGCAACCAGACGATCCAAGCTGACGATCCGATCTGCTACTACGTCTACACGTCGCAGTATCAGGATCATGCCGCTGCCGTTGCGGGTGGGCGTACGGGCGTTCCGGTGTTCACCTACAATCCCCAAAAAGGCATCATCACTCAGTTCAACTCTGCAAACGCTGCTGATCAGGGTTAATCCCCGCGTGCTGTCCCTGACAGCCTCGCAGGTGCACCACCGAGTGTGATTCACTTCAAAGGTCGAGGCGGGAAACCGCTTCGACCTTTGTCATTCAGGAATGCAGGCAGCCAAGATGAAATCACGACAGGCAGGCTTTTCACTGGTTGAGCTGATCATCGTCATCACGCTGGTCGGCATCGTGGCCGTGGTGGCCATGAGCCGCATGCTTGGCCCCAATACCTTCAACGCCCCCATCGTCCGTGATGCAATCCTCTCAATGGCGCGCTCCGCGCAGCAGAATGCCATCGGTCACACTGACATCGTGATGACGCTTGATGTGGTGGGCAATGAGTTGCAACTGATGCTGGAGGCGGGCACCACACTGCTGAGCAGCGCGACGGCCCCTATGCAGGACGTGACGATTCGCGCGGACGTGAATGAAACAGACAGTTGTGCAGTCACTCAGGGCGAAACGCTGCTCGGACCCGGCTCCAGTCTGGTAGTGGAATACGACGCGCTGGGCAGTCTGTTGCAGGGTGGGCCTGTGAATGGTGTCGGCTATCCCTTTGAACCGACAGCGGGCATGCGCATCTGCGTCAACGCCGAGGCGCTGAATTCTGTCTGCATCTCGCCGGCGGGGTATGCGTATGCGGGGGACTGTGATGTTTGAGCGCTGTGCGAATTTGTTCGCGGGCAGGCCCGCTCCCACAGGCGGTCAGCAAACTGGACTGACCCTGGTGGAGATGATCATCACGATCGTGGTGCTGGCCATCGCCCTGGTGGGTATTACCGCCGCCATCTCCGGCGGCATCGGCCGCAGCGGTGACACCCTGGTGGAGACGCGTGCCGTGGCCCTGGCGCAGAGCTATCTGGACGAGATCTTCGGCAAGCGTTTCGACGAGAATTCCCATCCCCGCGGCATCCCGCCATGTCGGACCAATTGCACCGACGCCGTGGGCTTCGGCCCGGATGCCGGGGAGACAGAGCGTTACCACTTCGACGATGTGGACGATTACGACGGCCTGGTGGAAGGGGCTGGCGCCGCAGGGCCGCTGCAGGATTCGGAAGGGCAGGACCGCACGGGCTATGCCAACTACCGGGTGGAAGTCAGCGTGCGCTATGTCGAGCCTTGTGCCGCGCAGGACGAGTCCTTCTTCAATGCCACGCCTGATGTTTGCGCGCCCGATACGGCTCCTGAGATCGAGGCTCTGGAATATGCGCAGCAGCGCGCCAAACTGGTAACGGTGAAGGTGATACACGAGACCAATTCCGACGGCTGGGACTTCAGCGTCTACAAGGCGAACTTCTGATGATGCGCAGCTCCCACCTCCACAACGCAGGCTTTACCCTGGTCGAGATGGTGGTGACCGTCATCGTCGCGGCCATCATCTCCGTTGGCGTCGTGAGCTATATCGGCGATTCGGTGGAAGGTTTTGCCTCCAGCAACAATCGCAGCAGGCTGGCCAGTTCCGGCCGCACGGTCATTGACCGCATCGCCCTGGAGCTGCACAACGCCGTGCCCAACAGCGTGCGCCTGACCGCTCCGCAACCCAATGGCGATCAGTGTCTGGAGATGATGCCGTTTCTGGGGGCGACGACGTATTTCAACCCGTCCTTCACCGGCACAGGCAACACGAAGTTCGAAGTCGTCAATTTCAATCCTGCGCTCGATCTTGCCGATGTCGACGAAGCCTATGCGGTGATCTACCCGATCGATACCGATGACTTGTATGCCAGCGCTGGCAGCCCGGCCCCTCTTGCGCGTGTGGCCACTGTACGCAGCACCTACGACGACACACTGACGCCCGATGCCTGCGCCGCCGAGCCTTTCGCCGGGGTGAGCCTGGATGAAGGGAAATCAACGCTCTGTCTGGCCGATGGAGACGATGTGGACACCGACCCGGACCTGCACCGCTTTTCGCTGCGCTCCCCCGTGGACAGGCTTTATTTCGCCACCTCACCCGTGAGCTTCTGCGTGGTGGGCGAGCGCATCTACCGCTATCAGGACTATGGTCTGCGCGCCACGCAGTGCACGCCGTCCACGCCATCGTGCCTGCCCCAGACGGCAGAGACAGGGCGGCACCTGATCACCAACCGGCTGAGCAACGCTGGTCTGCAGGCCTTCACGCTGCTGCCCCAGAGTCTGCGTCGCAACGCCATGGTGAACTTCGATCTGAATTTCACCGACCAGGGCGATGTTGTGGAGTTGAAACACGAGATCCAGATGAGGAATGTGCCATGAGCCCCTTGTCAGCACAGCGCGGGCTGGGCCTGCCTGCCGCCCTTTTCGTGATCACGCTGCTGGCAGTGCTGGCCGTGGCGATCAACGCGCTGGTGGCGCAGAACGATGCGGCGTTTGAAGAGGAAGTGCTGCTGACCCGTGCCTTCTATGCCGCCGAATCCGGTGCCGGGTTCGGGCTGAATGCGCTGTTTCCGCCCGCCGAGTTTCCGGGCTATGCCAGTGGTGCAGGGGCAGTCGCCGGGTCGTGTGCAGTGGCCGACAATGAATATGATCTGGTGGCGGCAGGGCTGAATGCCTGCACGGCAACGGTGAGTTGTACCGTGGATGCGACGGTGGCGGGCGTGGATTACTTCACGATTACCAGCGTGGGCACCTGTGCCGATGTGACGCGGACGGTACAGGTGCGCACGAGCTTCGAGCCGTGATGAACGGCGGCGTCAGACAGCGCCGACGATGACGAAGATCAGGTAGACCGCACCGAGCGTCACTGCCGCGGCCAGGCCATAGGTGATGACGTTGCTGACGCCCACCTGCGTGCGGTAGGCGTCGAAGGGCAGCGCCTTGTCATTGGCGCGGTGGCTGATGTCGCGCTGCAGGCGCAGCTTGTAGTTGTCGAACTTCTCGACCAGCTGCCAGCCGGCCTTGGATTCTTCGGCCATGATGGCGTCGATGTTCTGCAGCTTGGCAAACAGGGGGGTCGTGGATTGCACGACTTTGTATTCCAGTTCCATCTTGTGCTCCGGTGTTGGCGTGAATGGCCCGTATTCTGTGTGTTCAACTGCCCTTTTGCAATCGCTGCCGGGAACCGGTGTGGCTCATTTGGGGACGAATTG
>CAYWMC010000279.1:0-3693 GCA_964459345.1 uncultured Klebsiella sp.
CACCACGTTCAGGTCCACGTCGAACACCACGGGGACGAGGTAGTACACCGTCAGCACGATTAAGGCGGCAGCCAGCAGATTGACTATGAAGCCCACCCGCACCATCTCCCCGATCGTCAGCTTATCGGTGGCGAAGATGATGGCATTGGGCGGCGTTCCCACGGGCAGCATGAACGCGCAGTTGGCCGCCATCGCGCAGGGAATCATCAGGGCGAAGGGGTGAATGTTCAGGGCCAGCGCCAGGGCGGCGACCACGGGCAGAATCATCGTGGCGGTGGCTGTGTTCGAGGTGATCTCGGTCAGGAACAGAATCAGCAGCGTGGCGCAGGCGATGATGATTACCAGATGCAGACTGTCCAGAACCGTCAGCTGCGAGCCCAGCCAGCTCGACAGCCCTGTCTCGCGGAAGCCGGCCGCAATCGCCAGACCCCCGCCGAAAAGCAGCAGGATGCCCCAGGGAATTTCTTTCGAATCCTTCCAGTCCAGAATTCGTCCTTGCCCCAGCGTGCGCACCGGCACGATGAACAGCACCACGGCGGCGAGAATGGCGATCATGCCGTCGCGCAGCTCCGGCAGCAGTCCTGACCACAGGAAGCCCCGGGTGATCCACAGGAAGGCCGCACTGGCGAACACGATCGCGACGATGGTCTCTTCGAAGGAGATGCGCCCGAGCTTGGCCCGTTCGTTCGCAATGAACGCCTTGCCTCCCGGAATGCCCTTGATGCGCATGGGAAACGCCACCCGGCCCAGATAGAGCCACGAGGCGGCGAGGAGGGTGACAACCACCGGCACGCCCACCATCATCCAGTCGGCGAAGCTGATTTCCACATCGAACAGTTCGCGCACCTGGGCAGCGAGAATGATGTTGGGGGGAGTGCCGATCAGGGTGCCCATGCCGCCGATGGTGCCAGCGTAGCCCACGGCGAAGATCAGCGACTTCTCGAACACGGGAATGTCTCCCTCCTCGGGAGTGCCCTTCAAGGCGACTGCCACCTGTGCCGTGATGGCCAGGGCCATGGGGATCATCATCATGACTGCCGCGGTGTTCGACACCCACATCGACAGAAAGGCCGTGGCCAGCATGAAGCCCAGCAGGATGCGCTGCGTGCTGGTGCCCACGAAGGCGATGATGGCCAGAGCGATGCGCCGGTGCAGGTTCCATTTCTCCATGGCGGAGGCGATGAAGAAGCCACCCAGAAACAGGAAGATGATGTCGTCGCCATAGGCCGAGGTGACGGTGGCATTGCTCAGTGCGCCGGTGACAGGCAGCAGGAAGATCGGCAGCAGTGACGTGGCGGGAATCGGGATGGCTTCGGTGATCCACCATGTGGCAACCCAGAGTGTGGTGGCGAGTACCGCCCGGGCTTCGAAACTCAGGCCGTCCGGCGCGAAGAACAGCAGGGTGAGCGTGAACAGGGTGGGGCCGAGGTAGAGGCCGACTTTCTGGGCCTGGGTGTATGCGCGCGTGACTGCTGTGTCTTCCATGGTCGCCATCGTTATCGTCTGGTTCTTGTGAAGGGTGCCGTGGAATAATGCCTCGAATGTTTTTGAAAGGACACCCGAATGCGTGCTGATAGGCCCCTTGTCTGCCGTGCAGTGCTTGCTGCTGCCATTGTTTTCTTGTCTGCGTGCGCTGGCACCGGGTCTTTGCCCGGGGCGGAGCAGGACTCGCTGCTCCTCACGGAAGAAAATTTCTACGGCCAGCTCGGCGTCGAGCAGGTGCACGCCAATGAGGCGATGGCCCGTGTAGCCATGGCGGAATGTGCAGCCGTGGGCAATGTCAGTGTCGACGTGGAGGAGGCGACTGCCGATGCCGCCAGACTGGAGGCGCTGCGGCAGCTGCCTGTGGCGCTCAGTCGCGCGGGGGCCAATGCATTTTCTCTGCAGAACCAGCGTTGGGAAGCGGGCACGGCAGGGGCCGCCAGGCTGGTCGTGGTGGTGCAGGCGCTGATCTGCTCGGCCTGAGTCTCAGGCGCTGGCGTTCGCGCCCAGAAGTGTCTTCAGCGCAGCCAGAGCCGACTGCATGCCACTGGCGATCAGCGGCTCCAGCGCGTCCGGTTCGATCTGCGTGCTCCAGAACAACTCGCAGCCTTCCCCGACGGGAACAACCTGCAGACTTGCCTTGTGCACGCTGACATTGGCGTTGTTGATCAGGCCGTATTCCAGCGTCATGGCGGCGGCATCCCGCGCCAGGATGCGTTCCTGCACAGTGCCGACTCCGGTCATCTGCATGGTGCGGATGTCGCCATCAAGCTGGCAGGACGTGATGACAGGCACCCAGTCGATCCGCGCCACATCCCCCACGATGTCCCACACCTTCCGGGCGGGTACCGCAAGCGGCAGATGCAAGGCAACCGTGCGCATGAGTAAAGGCTGTCCCGCTTACTGCTGGTCAGGGAAGCGTTCGGCCATGTTGCAATCTGCTTCCTTGAAGTACAGGTCGCCGATGTGCTGGCCATTCGCGAAATCGTATTTGTAGTGAATGGTATCCACCACCTGCATCAGCGGAGCAAGTGTCGGTCCGAAGCACCAGGAGGCGATGAGGCTTGGCAGCACGGTGTCCAGCTGCGCCTGGGTAATGGCGTTGCCATCGGTCACCTGGTTCTCGTACACCAGATCGATCACGCTGTTGCCCTTGTCCAGGCAGGAGGTGCTGACCCAGGTGGTAATGCCGTCCAGCTGCATGGGCAGGTTTGCGTTCAGCTCGGCAACATTGTCGTTGCACTGGGCCATGGTGATGTCGGCCGCGAGCGCATTCTGGGCAGTGGCGGCAGTCAAAAGTGTCAGAACGAGCAACAGCATTCGCATTCTTGAAGTCCTTGTGGGGTGTAGGTGCCGGGATTTTACCCATACACACGGGAGAAGGTCATCTGCTTTGAGGTAAGATGCCGGCAGTTGCCCTTACTCATGTCGAGACTCACTCTTCCATGAACCTGAACGACGTGCTCCGCCGCATCCGCTATACCTTCGATTTCAACGACACGCAGATGATCGAGGTGTTCGCCAGCGCTGACCATCCGGTGACCCGCGAGCAGGTCTGTGCCTGGCTCAAGCAGGAGGCAGACGAAGGCTTCCTGCCGATCGAGGACCGCGACATGGCACTGTTCCTGAACGGGCTGATCAACGCCCGCCGCGGGCGCCGTGAAGGGCCGGCGCCGGTGCCTGAAACGCGCCTGAGCAACAACATGGTGCTGATGAAACTGCGCATCGCGCTGAACCTGCAGTCCGAGGATGTGCGCGCCGTGCTGGCCGAGACCGGCCTGAACTTCAGCAATCACGAACTGACAGCCCTGTTCCGCCGCCCCGACCACAAGCACTACCGCCACTGCGAGGACCAGCTGCTGCGCAACTTCCTGAAGGGGCTGCAGGGTCGCCTGCGTGCAGCACCAGAGGCTGTTCCGGAGCCGGAGCCGGAAACTCCGCCGCCCAGGCCGACCCACAATGTGTGGGGGCGCTGAGCGCATCCCTTGCCAACGATCGCCAAGACTGAAGGAAATCACCATGCGTGACGTGACCATCAATGTAGTACCGGTGGAGCTCTACAAGATTCTGAAATTCGAAGGACTGGTGGGCAGCGGTGCCGAAGCCAAGGCGGTGATCGCCGAGGGGCAGGTGACCCTCAATGGGGTGGTGGAGACCCAGAAGCGCAAGAAGATTGTCGATGGCGACATCATCGCGTTTGGCGCCGAGACG
>CAYWMC010000280.1:0-3670 GCA_964459345.1 uncultured Klebsiella sp.
CCGGGCCGGGTGGTGTTCGAGGGGCATCGGCAGCCGCACGTCCCGGGGGGCGAACTGAGGGAGGATCGTTACAGCGTGGACCTGCTGGACGCGCTGGTCCAACTGGCAGACAAGTAATGGAAACCTCGGCATTCTGATTTTCTGACTATATTCATTGTGATGAAGACGCATTGCTGCCCTGCCGGCAACGCTACTTCAGGTTGATCAACATGTTTGCCAAGGGCACAAAGCCCGATCTATCAAAATCAGAGAGCAATGAACTGGCCGCACTGGCCCGCTATCTGCGCTCGCAAACTGCAGGAAATTGACATGAGCTCCGCATTCGAAAGTATCAAGCGTGGTTTGGAGGAGGCCATCGAGTTCGCGCAGGGAAAGCCATCCAAGGCCGTCGTTCATCAGCTGAGCGCACTGGATATCAAGCGTATCCGGTCAGGCGTAGGGATGACACAGGAAGAGTTTGCAATGGCATTCGGCATCAGTGTCAGTACCTTGCGACACTGGGAGCGCGGCGATCGCAGTCCGGCAGGGCCAGCGCTGGTCTTGCTGAATGTGATGGAGAAGGAGCCCGGGGCCGTGCTCAGAGCTCTCGCCAGATAAGCACCTCTGATTACCTGCCGAACACTTGCTCACGATTGCCGCCCAAACAAAAACCCCCTGAATCTTCACCTTCGCGGCGAACATTCAGGGGGCTCCAGTCTTCCCGGCAATGGGTCAGGCTTCCCCGACCCGTTTGCGGTTTCTTACTCCGCCGGCTCCAGACGCACAACGGCAGTCGGGGCACGGCTGCGGTCTTCCAGCGCGACGTAGATGAAGCCATCCGGGCCCTGACGCACATCGCGGATACGGCCGATGTGGTGCAGCAGGGTCTCTTCAGTGCTCACGCCCAGGCCGTCTTCGGTCAGGGTCAGACGCGCCAGCTGCTCACCGGCCAGGCCGCCGGCGATGATGTTGCCGTTCCACAGCGGGAACTGCGAGCCGTTGTACACAATCAGGCCTGATGCGGCGATGGAGGGCACCCAGAAGTACTCGGGGCTTTCCATGCCTTCGTTGGCGATGGACTGGTGAATCGGCGTGCCGGCGCCGTAGTTCACGCCGCGGCCGATCACGGGCCAGCCGTAGTTCTTGCCGGGCTCGACCAGGTTCAGCTCGTCGCCGCCCTGCGGACCGTGTTCGGTCATCCACAGCTTGTCAGTGATGGAGTCGTAGAACAGACCCTGGGGGCTGCGGTGACCGTAGCTCCAGATGGCCGGTTCAGCGCCGTCCAGACCCACATAGGGGTTGTCCCTGGGCACGCTGCCGTCATCGTTCAGACGCACGATCACGCCGTGGTGGTTGGAGATGTCCTGTGCCGGGTGGGCAGCCAGGTCGCCAGTGGGGGGTGCCATGCGGTCGCCCAGTGACAGGAACAGGTGGCCCTCGTCGTCGAACACCATGCGGCCGCCGTAGTGGCCCTGGCCATTGGCGTTGGCCACGAAGATCTCTTCCACATCCACGAACTCATCATTGACCAGACGGCCACGCACGATGGTCGTGGTGGAAGCGCCCTGCTCGGCCAGCGGCTTGGCGAAACTCAGGTAGAGGTACTGGTTGTCGGCGAAGTCCGGGTGCGGCAGCACGTCGAACAGGCCGGACTGGCCACCGGTGGTGAACACTTCCGGCACGCCGGGCACGGCGTCAGGCAGCAGCTGGCCATCACGCACGATGCGCAGGCGGCCAACGCGTTCGGTGATCAGCATGTCGCCGTTCGGCAGCCAGGCCATGGACCAGGGAATCTGCAGGCCGTCGGCCACGGTCACGATCTTGAAGTCGTGGAGGACTGATGTGGTGACGTCGGATTGCGCCTGGACAGCGCCAACACTGCCCAGACCGATGAAGAGTGCGGTCACTGCCATATAGCGTCTTAACATGTGAATCTCCTTGTTTTATTCAGTAATGTGCAAACAGGTCGCCGCCAGGCGTGTCTTCAAGACCGGAGCCGCTGGGAAAACGTTCCGGCAACTGGCGCGGGCCCGGCCATCTTAGCGGTCGGCCCGACAAATTCAAAGCTTGCAGATGCTGGGTGCGGTAACGGAACATTGGCATCCGATGACCCGTCTGCCTGCAGGTGAAATCGCCATGAAAACCTTCTACGCCCTGTGCTGCATTCCCGGATTTCTATTGCCTTACGGCGCGTTCATTCCCTGGCTGCTGGAACACGGCCTGGACGTGCCACTGCTGGTGCAGGAAGCGGCCTCGACCCGCATCGGCGCCTTCGCCTGGCTGGACGTGCTGGTGGCTGCGCTGGTGCTGCTGGGCTTCATCGTGGCCGAGGGCCGGCGTCTGGGCATGCAGCGCCTGTGGCTGCCGGTGGCGGGCACCTGCCTGGTGGGCGTATCGTTCGGACTGCCGCTGTTCCTGTGGCTGCGGGAGCGGCACCGGGAGCAGGCCGCCCTGAATCCCTGATCTGAACAAGGCGCGCGTGCATTCACGCCGCAAGGACCCCTCTCTATGTGGAACCAACGCTACAACACCGCCGAGTACATCTATGGCACCGAGCCCAATGACTTCCTGCGCGCCCACGCCGCCAGCATTCCAGCGGGCGGCAAGGTGCTGTGTCTGGCAGAGGGTGAAGGGCGCAATGCCGTGTTTCTGGCGCAGCAGGGCTACCAGGTGACGGCGGTGGACTCTTCCGACGTGGGCCTGGCCAAGGCTGCTGCACTGGCCAGCGCGCGGGGCGTGCACATCGCCTGCATTCATGCGGACCTGGCCGAGTTCGCGCTGGGCGAGCAGGCCTGGGACGGCATCGTCTCCATCTTCTGTCATCTGCCCTCCCCCGTGCGCCAGCCGCTGTACGCGGCACTGGGCCGTGCGCTGACGCCCGGTGGCGTGTTTCTGCTGGAAAGTTACACGCCCGCACAGCTGGCATTCAGCACCGGCGGACCGAAGGATGTGGACATGCTGGTGGATGCCGCTACCCTGCGCCGCGAGCTGCCGGGGCTGCAGTTCTCCCTTCTGGAAGAGCGCCAGCGCGAAGTCGTGGAAGGCACGTATCACACGGGTCTGGCGGCCGTCGTGCAGGCAATCGCGCGCCGGCTCTGAGTGCTTGTGCAGCGGTTGCTTTCCCGCAAAGTCTCGTGGGATAGTACCCGCCGAAATGCTGCAATGACCAGGCTGCCAGCAAGGCCGCCGGACAATAACAATAATCAGGAAAATCAACATAATGGCGAAACTGTTCCCCACGTTCCTTGCCTTCACCGCCGCCACGTCGCTGTGCCTTGCCGCCACCCTGCTGACGGGCAGCGCAGACGCGCAGGCCGCCGATGCCGGCGACATTCCCCGCACCGCCGATGGCAAACCCGATTTCAACGGCCTCTGGCAGGCGCTCGGCAACAATCACTGGGGCGTCGAACCCCACAACGCGCGCATGGGCCCGGACTACCGCTGGGCTGCCCTGGGCGCCATTCCCGCCGGTCTTGGCGTGGTGGAAGGCGGCGAGATTCCCTACACGCCGGAAGCCCGCGCGAAGCAGCAGGAGAATCAGGCCGACTGGCTGGCCCGCGACCCGGTGGTCAAGTGCTACATGCCCGGCGTGCCCCGCGCCAACTACATGCCCTTCCCGTTCCATATCGTGCAGTCGCCCGAACACCTGATCATGGCCTATGAATTCGCCAGCGCCAGCCGGGTGGTCTAC
>CAYWMC010000281.1:0-3621 GCA_964459345.1 uncultured Klebsiella sp.
TCCGTCACCCGCATGAATTTCTCGAACAGATTGCGCCCCTCTTCCGGCGTGCGCGTCATGTTGGCCAGCACTCTGAAGCGCTGCATTGCGTAATCTCTGTTCAATAATTTGACCAGCGCGTAGGCATCGGTCATGGAGGACGGTTCGTCACACACCACCACGATCACTTCCTGTGATGCGCGCACGAAACTCACCACGCTCTCGGAGATGCCGGCAGCGGTATCCACCACCAGCACGTCCAGCTGATCATCCAGTTCACTGAAGGCCTGGATCAGGCCGGCATGCTCCTGGGGGCTGAGCTGGGTCAGCGACTGCACGCCCGAGGCGGCGGGAATGACCTTGAGCCCGCCCACGGTCGTGATCAGCACATCGCGCAGCGAACACTCGCCGCTCATCACTTCTGCCAGCGTCTTGTCGGCCTTGATGCCAAGCTGGATATCCACATTGGCCAGCCCCAGATCCGCATCCATCAGAATCACGCGCTTGCCGGACTCCGCCAGCGCGAGACTGAGGTTGACGGCCACGTTGGTCTTGCCAACCCCGCCCTTGCCGCCCGTGATCGCCACCACCTGCACAGGCTTCATCGAGCCACTCCGCGCACGGACGCTGCAGGGCGTCCTTCGCCGTCCCAGGGGGACATTTCATCTGCGTAAACACTGCCGAATTCGTACATCAATCGCTCGTTCTCTTCTTCACTGTGGATCGACAAGGCCACGGCCTTGCTCACCAGATTGTGGGCCTGCGCCACTTTGATATCGTCCGGAATGCTCTGGCCGTGGGTCTCGTAGACCACGGGCAGCTGCCGGTCGATGACCAGTGCGAGGGCGTCTCCCATCGGTCCGGCTTCATCGAGTTTGCTCAGAATGCAGCCACTCAGGCCAGCCGGCGAATAGGTTCGGACGGCATTATGCAACACCGCAGCCTGACTGGTGCAGGCCAGTACCAGAAGATTCTGCACCTCCGGGCACTCCTGCAGCATCTTCAGCTGTGCCTGCAGACTCGGGTCGCTGGCGTGCAGACCGGCTGTGTCGATCAGCACCAGGGACTTGTGCCGCAGGGAATCCAGGATCTGCCGCAGGCTGTGGGTCTCGTCCACTACCCGGACATTGATGCCCAGGATGCGGCCGAAGGTACGCAGTTGTTCATGGGCGGCCACGCGGTAGCTGTCCGTGGTGACCAGCGCGACGGAGTCGGCGCCGTGTTCCAGGACATGCCGGGTGGCCAGCTTGCCGATAGTCGTGGTCTTGCCCACACCGGTGGGTCCCAGCAGGGCAAACACGCCGCCCTGAGCGGCAAGGTCTTTCCCCGCCACCGGCACTTTGCGGGACAAAGAGGCAATTGCGAACCGCCAGGCTTCCGCCGCGGTGAGGTCGGGTTTCAGCGCATCCAGCAACGACTTGCTCAGCGGGGCCGGCACGCCCATGGCGTTCAGACGCTCCCACAAGCTGGCCTGCACGGGCGTGCGGCGGGCGAACTGATCCCAGGCCAGCCCGCTCAGACGCTGCTCAAGCAGCCGGCGGATGCCATTGAGCTCCGAGCGCATGCGCTGCATTTCCCGGCTCTCGGCCTGGGCCTGACGCGCGTGTTCCAGGTCCTGGGCCACGTCCGCTGCTGCGCTGGCGGCGGCCGCACTGGCGAAGGCTTCGGCAGCGCTCAGCCCTTCTTTGGAGAAACGGATCTGCTGATCTTTCACTACCCGCAGATTGGGCGTGCTGGCATTGTGCAGGGCTTCGCGCTGCAGGCGTTCGAGATCCGGCGCCGCGGCAGGGGCGGAACGCACGGTGGCTGCCGGTGCTGCGCTGGCCTGAGCGGCTGCGCTGGCGGCCACGGCTGCTGCGGGTTCCGGCTCGGCGGTGGCGGCGCGGGCGGCACTGCGATCGAGACTGCCGGAGGAAGAAAACGAGATCTCGCCAGGCAGCGACGCAGCCACGACTTCCACACCGCCTTCCACCGAGCGGTTCGACAGAATCACGGCGTCCTCACCCATCTCCTCGCGGATACTGGCCAGCGCGCGGCGCATGTCCAGCGCCAGATAGCGTTTTACCTTCATCTCTCAATCCTCTCGCTACTGACCAACGGTGGCGACAATCGTAATCTGCTTGTTGTCAGGAATTTCCTGGTAGGACAGCACTTTCAATCCTGCAATCGTGAATCGGACAAACTTGCTCAGCACCGGGCGCAGTGGCGCGGGCACCAGCAACACGGCCGGCTTGCCTGCTACTTCCTGATTGCGGGCCGCGTTGAGCAGCGAGCGTTGCAGGCGTTCTGCCATGGCTGGCTCGATCACCATGCCGTCTTCACCCGCCAGCGCACCCTGCTGCTGGTTCTGCTGTGCAGACTGTTGTACTGCCTTAAGCAATATCTGTTCCAGCGGCGGGTCCAGGGTCAGCACAGCCAGCTCTGGCGCGGCTCCGTAGATGTTTTGCACGATCACGCGGGACAGTGCGACACGTGCCGCCGCAGTCAGAACGCCGGGATCTTGACTCCTGACGGAGGCCGCCGCCAAGGCTTCGGCGATCGTGCGCATGTCACGGATCGGCACGTCTTCGATCAGCAGGTTCTGCAGGACCCGCAGCAGGATGTTGGTGTTGACCATGGACGGCAGATCTTCGGCCAGCTTCTTGGAGGTCTTGGCCAGCATGGCCAGAAGTTCATGCACTTCCTCGTGCCCCAGCAGCTCATGGGCGTGCTTGTGCAGCAGCGTGTTCAGATGGGTGGCGATGACCGTGCTGCTGTCCACGACGGTGTAGCCCAGCGTCTGCGCCTGGTCCTTGTAAGCTGGCTCGATCCACAGGGCTTCCAGACCGAAGGCCGGATCCTTGGTGGCGATGCCCTGGGCCTTGCCGAACACCTGCCCGGGATTGATGGCCATGTCGCGCTCGGGAATGATCTCGGAACCACCCAGGGTGACGCCCATGAGGGTGATGCGGTATTCGTTGGGCGACAGGTCGAGGTTGTCGCGGATATGCACGGAAGGCACCAGGAAGCCCAGCTCCTGCGAGAGCTTCTTGCGGATGCCCTTGATGCGCCCCAGCAGCGGCCCGCCCTGCGCCTTGTCCACCATGGGGATCAGCCGGTAGCCCACTTCCAGACCGATGACATCCACAGGCATGACATCGTTCCAGCCCAGCTCCTGGGGCTCGGCGGCGGCAGACTCGTCCCGCGCCTTCTGTTCCGCGGCGGCCTTCACGGCCTCGGCTTCGGCCGGCGCCTTGCTCTGCTTCAGGTAGATCAGGTAAGCGCCAATTCCAGCGATGGCGGCCAGTGACAGGAAGGCCGTGTGCGGCATGCCGGGCACGCTGCCCATGATGCCCAGCACGCCAGCGGAAATGCCCAGCGCGCGGGGTGACGCGAACAGCTGGCTGTTGACCTGCGAGCCCATCATCTCGGAGCTGTTGTTGCGGGTGACCATGATGGCCGCGGCAGTGGACAGCACCAGTGCCGGAATCTGCGCCACCAGGCCGTCGCCGATGGTCAGCAGGGCATAGCGTTCCAGTGCCACTGAAAATTCCAGCTGATGCTGCAGCACGCCGACGGCCAGGCCGCCCACCATGTTGATGATCAGAATCAGAATGCCTGCGACCGCATCCCCCTTCACGAACTTGCTGGCACCATCCATGG
>CAYWMC010000282.1:0-3599 GCA_964459345.1 uncultured Klebsiella sp.
CAGTGGCTGTCACCGCTGCAACAACACGGGATATCGCGGACGCATCGGGGTGTTCGAACTGCTGGTGATCAATGACGAAATGGCCGATGCGCTGCGGCGCACTGACTCGTCCGCATTCGTAAAGGCGGCGCGTGCCAGTCGCGGCTATCAGCCGCTGGTGAAGAGTGCCGTGCTGGACGCCATCTCAGGCGTTACCAGTCTGGACGAAGTGTTCATCGTGGCAGAACAGATAGATGAAACGGGCGACTGGGTTTTTGACGCGCAAGAGCACGGGTAGGTAAAGGCGTATGCCGACTTTCGAATACAGAGCGCGCAACTCCTCCGGAGTGCTGGTCACCGGCGCCCTGGAAGGGGAGTCTGTGGATGATATTGCAGGGGCGCTGTTCGGCCAGAACATCACGCCAATCGAGATCAAGAAGTCTGCAAAGACCGCCGCGCGCAGCGCTGGCAAGCCGGCCGCGTCCCCGACGTCGAAAACGGCTGCGTCCGCGCCGGCCTCTTCGTCAGGGCGTCTCTCCAGTCAGGAACTGAGTACGATTGGCAAGATCAACTCGTTCCTGGCTGGCAAGAAGATCACCATCAACGAGCTGATCATCTTCGCCCGCCAGATGCAGAGCCTGACCAAGGCGGGTCTGCCGCTGGATCGCGCGCTGAACGGGCTGCAGGCATCGATGAAGAACCTGGCCTTCAAGAGTGTGCTGCAGAGTGTGCTGCAGGGTCTGGAGGGCGGGCTCGATCTGGCCACTTCGCTCGGTCGTCACCCGAAAATCTTCAGCCCCTTGTTCCTGTCCCTGGTCAGCGTGGGCGAGAACACCGGGCGGCTCGACCTCGCGTTTCAGCAGATCGGCAAATACCTGGAGCTGGAGAAGAACACCGCCAAGCAGGTCAAGAGTGCCACCCGCTACCCTCTGTTTGTGCTGGTGACGATTGCCATTGCGCTCACTGTCATCACCATCTTCGTGATTCCGGCCTTTGCGGATACGTTCCGGCGTCTGGAAGCGGAGTTGCCACTGGAGACGCGCATTCTGATCAGTGTGTCCAATTTCGCGGTGGCCTGGTGGCCGCACATGCTGGGCAGCACGCTGGCGCTGATTCTGGCCGTGCGCTCGTGGATCAGAACGCCCAAGGGCCGTCTGACCTGGGACCGCCGCAAGATGCAGCTGCCCCTGGCAGGCTCGGTGTTCGAACAGATTGCCCTGGCCCGTTTCACCCGCGCCTTTGCCATGATTCTCAAGGCCGGCGTGCCCATCGTGCACGGCATGTCCGTGGTGGCGGGCGCCGTGGGCAATGCCTGGATCGGCAAGCGCATTCTGGTCATGCAGGAAGGCGTGACCCGTGGCGAATCGCTGTTTCGTACGGCGTCCAACAGCAATATGTTCACACCCCTCATCCTGCAGATGATCTCGGTGGGGGAGGAGAGCGGCACCATCGACGAACTGATGTCGGAGGTGGCGGATTTCTACGACCAGGAAGTGGAATACAACATCAAACGGCTGAGCGAGGCCATCGAGCCTATACTCATCATTGTGATCGCGGCCATGGTGCTGGTGCTGGCGCTGGGTGTGTTCCTGCCAATCTGGGACCTCAGTTCGGCGGCGAGTCGGTGATGCGATGAAGACCTTGACGCCCATGCAATGTGTCAGACCAGTGCCGAACAGGCAGCGCGGTTTCAGCCTGTTCGAGCTGATCGCCTACATCCTGATCGTCTCGATCACGTTCTCGTTTGCCTTCAACCGCTTTGCGGATTTTCCGGGCGAGGCGGAACGCGCCAACTTCACCTCCATCATGATGCAGCTGAAGTCGGGGGTGACATTGCAGATGATGAATGGCATCGCCACCGGCAAGTGGAATGAACTGACAGTACTGGAAGGCAGTAACCCGATGGATCTGATGCTCGAGACGCCGGCCAATTATGTGGGCGAACTGGGCCCCATCGACGTGTCGCAGCTGCCGCGCCGCATCTGGTATTTCGATGCCACCGCGGGCGAGCTGGTGTACCTGGCCAACAATACAGAGAACCTGTATGCCATGGTCGATGGCGCGGCGCAGCCGACGGATCACGTGCGGCTGCGCATCGCCATGAAATACAACGACGAAGAGCGCAAGGACTGGTCCGGGGTCACACTCGATCCGGTGGTGCCCTTCGTCTGGGAGTCTGTGGAATTGCAGATTCCCTCTACAGCAGTGCAGTAAGGGAAGGATTCAGTGGGTGGCGTGGATAAAAAAGGGACAAATTGGTCGATTAGTGGCCAGGTTCGCGCTGGGTGGGTGGTGAAGGATTGTGCGGCGGTGATAGCATGATTCCAATGATGACAAGAAAGGTTCACAAACAAGTTTAAGTTGTTAATTTCATGCCTTTAATGTTGTGTGACGCAGTTCGCATTCCGCATGCACACACGGCAGGACAGGGCGATAACGAGGAGTAGGAAAATGCAAGCAATGTCACAAGTGCGGTCGTTCAGACAGGCACGCAATCAGAAAGGTTTCACAATCATCGAACTGGTGGTCGTCATTCTGCTGCTGGGTATCCTGGCCGCAACGGCGCTGCCGCGTTTCATCGATGTGACAGATCAGGCACACGATGCCGTATTTGAAGCGACAGTGGGTGGTTTCACGACTGGCGTCTCCATGTACCGCGCACAGTATTACGCAGATGGTCAGCCGACATCCGTCACGCTGGATGGCCAGACGCTGAACTTCAACGAGTTTGGTTACCCGACAGTGCTGGGCAAGAACGATGCTACGTTTACTACAGCAGCCAGTGCAGCCGCTGCGTGCTCTACTGTATTCAACACCGTGCTGCAGTCCGGGCGTCCGACCATCTCTGCAGTGATTACGCCCGACGCGGAATTTGAACTTGGTGCAACGCTTGCGGCTGGAGCCACGGACTTTGATTTGGACGAGACAGTGACCTCCGACTTCCGTGTATTCTACTTCGAAGGCGTTAAATTCGTAGCTGAAGACACCAACGTTGATGATCCGCTTACCCTGGGTGTAGACGAAAGTGCCGAGATTCCTTCTAAGCCCCCCGTCTGCTACTACGTCTACACGTCGCAGTACCAGGATGACGTAGCTGCAACCACTGCCGGCCGTGATGGTATCCCGTACTTCACTTACGACCCGTACAGCGGCACGATCAACGAGCGCAACACCAGCTCTCTGTAATCCCCTGACGGCGACTCGTTTCGCTGACTATGGATGAAGACAGGCAGTACAAGTCAAAGGTCGAGGCGGGAAACCGCTTCGACCTTTGTCATTCCGGAATACACGCGGCCAACATGAAAACACGACAAACAGGCTTTTCGCTGGTGGAGCTGATCATCGTCATCACGTTGATCGGCATCGTGTCTGTGGTGGCCATGAGTCGCATGATCAGCCGCAACACCTTCAATGCCCCCATTGCTCGCGATGCCATCATTTCCATGGCGCGCTCCGCGCAGCAGAATGCCATCGGGCACACCGACATCGTCATGACCCTCGATGTGGTGGACAATGAATTGCATCTGACGCTCAAGGCGGGTGCCACGGTGCTGGAAACGGCCAGTGCACCGCTGGCGGAAGTCACACTGCGTGCCGATGTGAATGAAACTGACAGCTGT
>CAYWMC010000283.1:0-3593 GCA_964459345.1 uncultured Klebsiella sp.
GTCACCGGCATCACCGACAGACGATTGCCCCGTTGCAGCAGTGCCATCCCGGCCAGTGCTGGCATGGCGCGCAGGGCATCCAGTGTCAGCAGATTCGGCAGGCGGCGCTCAAACACCATGTCCACAGCCACCCAGCGCGGGGCATCCGCCGGGCTCTTCGGGTCGTGATAAGGCGAGGAGGGGTCGAACTGGGTGGGGTCTGGATAGGCGGCGTGCGTTACCCGCACCACGCCGGCCACGCCAATGAGCTTGCAGCTGGAGTGATACACCAGCACCGCATCCCCTGCGGCCATGGTCTTCAGAAAGTTGCGGGCCTGATAGTTGCGCACACCCACCCAGGGGATCGGAGTGCCCGGTGCACGTTCAAAGTCTTCAATGCCGCATTCGGCAGGTTCGGTCTTGGCAAGCCAGTAGGCCATGGCAATTCTCCGGAAACGTGGATCAGGGCACATGGTTTCAGAGCCCGGCGCCTGCGGCAAGATGTCGCACGGCTTCCCCTGTGCCTAATGCTTGCATAGAATGAGCTTATTCCATTCTTTTCCGACCATTCGCTCATGAACGCCATTCGTACCTTGATTCTTGCGGCTTTGTGGCTGCTGGCCGGCACCGCGCAGGCACAGCAGGCGCAGCCGACGATTGCACAGCTGCTGCAGGAGCCCTTCCTGGACGACTACTATTCCAATGTGGTGTACGGCTACGAGATCGTCACCGACAGCCAGCGCCACGCCAGTCGCTATGTCGGCAATGCGCTCAACTGCAGCAACTGTCACCTGCAGGCCGGCACGCAGAAGGATGCGCTGCCCCTGAACGTGGCCGGCATGTACCCAAAGTGGCGCGCCAAGAACGGCAAGCGCAATGGCATCGGCCTGCGCATTCGCGAGTGTTTTCTGTACAGCATGGACGGCATCATGCCGCCGGAAGACGCGCCCGAAGTGCTGGCCGTGTCGGCCTATGTGAGCTATCTGTCCCAGGGGCAGATCATGGGCGTCGAGCCGGACGGCCGTGGCGTCCCCACCCTGCCTGATACCGGCTATGACCCGAACCCCGCCAGCGGCAGGCTCGTGTACGCAGAGCAATGTGCCAGCTGCCATGGAGAACAGGGCGATGGCGTGGGGGACGCGCCGCCCGTGTGGGGCATGGGCTCCTACAACCGTGGCGCGGGTATGCATCGGATCCAGGAATCCGCCGGCTTCATCTGGGCCAACATGCCACTGGGCAATCCCAGGTCGCTGACTGAACAACAGGCGCTGGACGTGGCCGCCTATCTCAATCTGCAGCTGCGGCCGGCTGACCCGCGCGAGAGCAAGTTCCTCAAACTCCTGGAAACCATCCTGCCGTGATCCTCTCCCTGCTCAGGCAACTGCTGCGCGAGGCAACGCCTTCCTTTGCCTGGCGGCACAAGGCCTGTCACTGGCGTACGGAGTTGTTTGCCGGGCTGGTGGGGGCCGTGCTCGTGATTCCCCAGGGCATCAACTTCGCCTACCTGGCGGGCATGCAGCCGGAGTACGGCCTGTACTGCGCGATCTTCGTGACACTGTTTGCCAGCGTGCTGGGCACCTCGTCGATGATGAGCGGGCCCAACACGGCGGTGGCGATTCTAATTGGAACGGCCGTGCTGCCACTGGCCGGTCGCGGCAGTCCGGTCTACGTGGATTTCGTCTTTCTGCTGTGCATGATGGTGGGCATCGTGCAGCTGCTGTTCTGGCTGCTGCGCGCGGGGCGCATCTTTCAATACATCTCGCCCGCTGCCATCTCGGGGATCTCCGCCGGCGCGGGCTTCCTGATCGTGATGACCTCGCTCGACAGCCTGCTGGGCCTGTCCGCGTTTCAGACCACCTTCTTCTATGAAAAGCTGTACGTGATCCTCAGCGACACAGTGGACCTGGTCAGCCCTTACAGCCTGAGCATTGCGCTGGTCACCATCACAGCGGGCTATCTGGGCCGTGAATATTCCTCGCGCTACTTCCTGCTGATCGCTGTGGCGGCGGGCTACCTGGCGGGCCTGGTGGTGGCCTTCTTCTGGCCGCAGCCTGTGACCGAACTGGAATACCTGGGCCGCATGCCGCTGGAGTGGTTGCCATTGCGCATGCCGACGATCACCATGGAGTATCTGATGATGAGCGCGATGCTGATTCCCTATGCCATCACCATCGCCTTCATCGGGCTGGCGCAGTCCCTGGTGATCGTGCGGGAGCTCAAGATGGAAACCGATCAGGACATCAATCTGGACAAGGAGGTGTACGCCCAGGGGCTGGCGAACTTCCTGGCGCCCTTCTTTTCAGCCTTCGCGGGGGCCGGCAGCTTCAACCGCACCAAGGCCAATCAGAGCCTGGGGGCCAGGACGCCTCTGTCCACCATCGCCGCCTCGGTATTCGTGCTGCTGCTGGTCACCCTTCTGGGCCCGGTACTGACGTACATGCCCATGGCGGCCATGGCGGGCACGCTGTTCATCGTGGGCGCCAACATGATCAAGTGGAGCGACATCAGGCATTACGCCCAGATGCGCTCGGAACTGGTCATCTATCTGGCCACGTTTGGCAGCATCATTTTCTTCGGGCTGGCCACCGGTGTGCTGGTGGCCGTGCTGCTTTCCGTCACCGCCTTTCTGCTGCGCATCAGCCAGCTGGAACTGCGCGAGGAAAGAGGGCCGGCTGGCACGGTCATCAAGATCAAGGGCGCGCTCTTCTACGCGTCACTGGAGCCCCTGTCGGATGCCTTCCATCGCCATCTCGAGGAAGGCCTCACGGTGGACCTGCAGTACACCACACACATTGATCAGTCGGCGGTGGATTTCTTTTCCCGCGAAGCGCGGCAGATGGCCAGCCGCGGGCACACGCTGGTGCTGCTGATCAATGACAGACAACGTCACTTCCTGCAGGCCATGGGAGTGAGCGAACAAGTCACCTTGCAGTCATTGCAGGAGAACGCACGTCCCGAGTCAGTCCCGTTTGCAATCAATCATTCAGCAACAATGACAGGAGAGAGAAGATGAAAGACATCGACGAAAGCATGCTGGGCCGCCGTGCCCTGTTGACTGGCATGAGCGTAGCCGCCGTGGCCGGACTTGCCGCCAGTGCCAGACCGGCCGCCGCACAGAGCAGCACCACTGCCCGAGCCCCGCACCCCAAAGACGCCTGGCTGGCCGAACTGTCCGGCATGCACAAGGTGTTCGTGGATTCCTCCACGATGCAAGGTGGCGGCACTGCCTTGTGGGCGGCCGGCAACATTCTGGAGACCCACGTGAACGAGTATGACGGTCAGACTTCTGACTACGCCCTGGTGGTGTGCTTCCGGCACCTGTCCACACCCTATGGTTTCAACGACGCCATGTGGGCCAAGTACGGCAACCTGTTCATGCGCAATGCCGACCCGGTGCCCACCGCGAATCCGATGATGCAGCCGCTGCCCACCAATGGCCAGCACTCCATTCCTTCCGTCGTGGAGAAAGGCGCACAGTTCGCCGTGTGCGGTCGCGCCACCCGCCGTCAGGCCGGCGGCATTGCCACTGCCACGAACCAGACAGCCGATGCGGTGTTCGCGGAACTGTCAGCGAACCTGATTCCGAACGCACACCTGGTGCCTGCCGGCGTGAT
>CAYWMC010000284.1:0-3581 GCA_964459345.1 uncultured Klebsiella sp.
GGCAAGAGCCTGCGCATTGCTGTCCATCGTCGGCGCCATCAACGTGCCGATCATCAAGTATTCAGTGGAGTGGTGGAATACACTGCACCAGCCAGCCAGCAGCTTTTCGATGGCAGAGGACAGCCCTTTCGGGCCGGAGATCTGGGTGCCACTGGTCATCATGATCTTTGCGGTATATCTGTTCTTCGTGATCAGTCTGATTCTGTCCACCCGCAACGAGATCCTGGTCCGCGAGCGCCGCGCGCAGTGGGTAGTGGACCTCGTGGCCGCTGACAAGACGCAGGGAGCCTGAGATGTTCGAGAACCTGGCCTTTGCAAGCGTCTCTGAATTTCTGCAGATGGGAAAATATACCTTCCATGTCTGGTCTGTATATGTGCTGTTTGCCGTATTTCTGACCGTGAATCTGTACCTGCCCCGCGCACAGCGCCGGCAGTTCATCCGCGAACAAAAGCGCCGCGCGCTGCGCGATGCGCAATCTGGTCAGCCCGCAGGGGCTGATGAAGGGCGTTCCGACGCCAATGGGGGAGAGTGAATGAAACCGCATCGACGCAAGAAACTGACGATCATCGCGTTCATCGCGACGGGCCTGAGTGTCGCGATCGGCCTGTCGCTCTACGCCCTGAGCAACAGTATTGATCTGTTCTTCACGCCGACGCAGGTGGCGGCCGGTGAAGTGATGAACGGCCAGCGTATCCGCGTGGGCGGCATGGTCAAGGAGGGCAGCGTCGTGCGCAGCCAGGATTCCCTGCATGTCGAATTCATGGCAACCGATTACAGCCACGATCTGCTGATTCGCTATGACGGCATCCTGCCGGATCTGTTCCGTGAGGGGCAGGGGGTGGTGGCAGAGGGGATGATGGCCAATGGCTCCTTCGAGGCAAGCCGTGTGCTGGCCAAGCACGACGAAAATTACATGTCTGTGGAAGTGAAGGCTGCGCTGGATGCCGCCGAGCGTGACCGCGCGCTGCCTGCCGCCGAAACGGAAGGAGCTGCCGATGGTTCCTGAACTGGGTCAATTCGCACTGATACTGTCCTTCTGTCTCTGTGTGCTGCTGGGCACGCTGCCGCTGGTCGGCGCTGGCACTGGAAATCAGCTGTGGATCAGTCTGGCGCGTCCGCTGACGGCCGGCGTGTTCGTATTCCTGAGCCTGTGCCTGCTGATTCTGGGCTACAGCTTTGTCACCGATGACTTCTCCGTGGCGTTCGTGGCGCAGCACTCCAACACGCTGCTGCCACTGCAGTACAAGATCACTGCAGTATGGGGCGGGCACGAAGGCTCCTTCCTGTTCTGGACGTGGATGCTGGCGGGCTGGATGCTGGCTGTCAGCATCTTCAGCAAGGCCATGCCGGATGATTTCGTGGCCCGCGTGCTGGGCATCATGGGTCTGATCGGCGCTGGCTACACGCTGTTCATGATCGCCACCTCCAACCCTTTCGACCGCGTGCTGCCGCTGTCGCCTGCCGACGGTGCTGACCTCAACTCTGCCCTGCAGGACATCGGCTTCATCATTCATCCGCCGTCACTGTACATGGGCTATGTAGGCTTCTCCGTGGTGTTCGCCTTCGCGATTGCCGCGCTGCTCAGTGGCCGCCTGGATTCTGCCTGGGCGCGCTGGTCGCGTCCCTGGGCCAATGCGGCCTGGGCCATTCTGACCATCGGCATCGCTCTGGGCTCCTGGTGGGCCTATTACGAGCTGGGCTGGGGCGGCTGGTGGGCATGGGACCCGGTGGAAAACCCGCCCATGATCAACTGGCTGCTGGGCACGGCGCTCATTCATTCGCTGGCCGTGACAGAGAAGCGCGGCGTGTTCAAGAGCTGGACTGTGCTGCTGGCCATCATGGCCTTCGCCTCCAGCCTGCTGGGCACGTTCATCACGCGTTCCGGCCTGCTGACCTCGGTGCATGCGTTTGCCAGTGACCCGACCCGCGGCGTCTACATCCTGGGCTTCCTAGGCCTGGTGATTGGTGGCTCGCTGCTGCTGTTCGCCCTGCGTGCGCCGCTGATGAAGAGCGAGTTCGGCTTCGCTGCCATTTCCCGCGAAGTCTTTCTGCTGGCCAACAACATCATTCTGGTGGTGGCGAGCGCGGCGATTCTGCTGGGCACCCTGTATCCGATGGTGTACCAGGCAGTCACGGGTGGCGAGCTGATTTCCGTCGGCCCTCCCTACTTCAACACCATCTTTGTGCCGCTGATGAGCATTCTGGTGATCTTCCTGGTGATGGGCTCCATCAGCCGCTGGAAGAAGACCTCTGCCGAATACCTGAAGAAGCAGCTGCTGATTGTGGCTGTTTCCAGTGTCGTGCTGGGGCTGCTGCTGCCGCTGGCCCTGACCATGGAGTTCCGCTTCGGTGCCAGCATTGCCACGGCGCTGGGCCTGTGGGTCATCCTGGGCATCGTGCAGGACATCCGCCTCAAGATCGCCAACAAGCCTTCAGTCACGATCGGTCTGCGCTCTCTGGCCACCAGCTACATCGGCATGCAGATCGCACACTTCGGGTTTGCAGTGATTCTGCTGGGCGCAGCCCTGACCAGTATCTACAGCATCGAAAAGAGCGTGTTGCTCAGCCCGGGCGAGGGCGTGGATCTGGGGCGTTACCACTTCCAGTTTGATGGCACCGAGCACCTTAGCGGCCCAAACTTCGAGGCCGAGCGGGCTACCTTCCAGGTCTTCCGCGAAGGCGAGTTCATGCGTGAGCTGCATCCCGAGAAGCGTGTCTATGTGGCCAGCATGTCACCGTCCACCGAGATGGCGATCGACGCCGGTTTCACCCGTGATCTGTTCATCACGCTGGGCGAGGAGCGCGAGTCCGGCGCCTGGTCCATGTCCATCTACATCAAGCCGCTGGTACGCTGGGTTTGGCTTGGCGCCATCCTGATGGCACTTGGCGGTGTAGTCGCCGTGCTGGACAAACGCTATCGCCGTCTGAAAGTGAAGACGCTGGAGAAAGCGGGCGGTGATGCTGCCGGCAAGCCGGCGGGCGACGATTATCAGCCGGTCTCCGGCTAGCAAGAGGAGCATTCACGATCATGTCCCGTTTGAAACTGTTCATCCCTGTATTCGTGTTCCTGGCGATGGCCGTCATGCTGTGGCGCGGGCTCTACCTTGATCCCCGGACCTTGCCGTCCGTGCTCATCGACAAGCCCCTGCCGGACTTCGAGCTGCCCCGGGTAGAGGACGAAGCGCTGGTGACCAAGGCGGATCTGCCAGACGAACCGTTCCTGCTCAACGTCTGGGGCAGCTACTGTCTGCCATGCCTGCAGGAGAACCCGATTCTCATGGCGGCGAAAGAGGCTGGCGTCGTGCCCATCGTGGGTGTGAACTACAAGGACAAGCTGAATCTTGCGCGCCTGTGGATGGATGACAATGGCAGCCCGTTCAACTTCAGTATCATGGACGAAGATGGCCGGCTGGGCATCAACCTGGGCGTCTATGGTGCCCCGGAGACCTTCGTGGTCGACGGCAACGGCGTGATCCGCTACAAGCACATAGGCGTGATCGACTACAAGGCATGGGAGCAGGAAATTCTGCCCGCCATCGCCGCCGTAAAAGCCGAGGCCACACTGTGATGCGTCCTGTTG
>CAYWMC010000285.1:0-3572 GCA_964459345.1 uncultured Klebsiella sp.
GTAAGGCAGCTGATTGTAGGTGGTGCCGGCAAAGCTGACTGATTCGATCATCTCGCCACCGCCCTGATACGGCGGCATGGCTTCGAGCACTTCGCGGCGCCCGTAAAGCACGCCAATGCCCGTCGGGCCGAACAGCTTGTGGGCGGAGAAGGCGTAGAAGTCGCAGTCCAGCGCCTGCACATCCACCGGCCAGTGGGCGATGGCTTGCGCCCCGTCCACCAGCACCAGCGCGCCTGCCGCATGGGCCATGCGCACGATCTCGGCCACGGGATTGATGGTGCCCAGCGCGTTGGAGACATGGCCGACAGCCACCATCCGTACGCGTGCATCCAGCATCCCATGCAGCGCCTGCAGATCAAGCGTGCCGCTTGCATCTACGGGAATGGCTTCCACACTGGCACCGCACTCGGCCGCCACCATCTGCCAGGGCACGATGTTGGAGTGATGCTCCATGGCCGACACCAGAATGCGATCGCCCTGCTGCAACTGGCTGCGTCCCCAGCATGTGGCTACCAGATTGATGGCTTCGGTGGTGCCGCGGGTCCACAGAATCTGGCGGGCATCGGGTGCATTCAGAAAGCTCGCCACTTTCCTGCGGGCGCCTTCGAATGCCGCGGTGGCACGGTCGCTCAGGGCATGGGCGCCACGGTGCACATTGCTGTTGTCGCGGCGATAGTAGTCCACCAGGGCCTGAATGACGGCCTCCGGCTTCTGCGTAGTGGCCGCATTGTCCAGATACACCAGCGGATGGCCGTTGACCTTCTGGTGCAGAATCGGGAAATCGCGGCGCACGCGTTCGGCATCGAAGGCAAGCGGTGGCGTGGCCGGATTGATGTGATACACGGCAGGATCCTCGCTCATGACGCTTCGGCACCAGCGAAGGTCGCCTCGGGCGCCGCTTCAGAAAACACCTTTTGCAGGTGGCGGTGCAGGTAGTCGCGCACAGCGGGCTGCGCGATGCCCTGCAGCAATTCATTGATGAACCCGAAGCTGAGCATGGAGCGCGCCTGCTCCAGCGTCAGGCCGCGGCTGCGCAGATAGAACAGCGCGTCGGCATCGATCTGCGAGACGGTCGCGCCGTGGGCACACTTCACGTCATCGGCATAGATTTCCAGTTCCGGCTTGGTGTCGATTTCTGCGCGATCGGAAGTCAGCAGCGTGCGATTGTTCAGTTCAGCAAGCGTCTTCTGCGCGTGGGGATGAATGTGAATGCGCCCGTTGAATACAGCCCGCGCATCGTCTGCAACGATGCCACGAAACACTTCCGCGGTAGTGCAGTGAGGCGCCTTGTGCTCCACATTGGTGTGGTAGTCCAGAAGCTGCTGATGACGCGGCAGATAGACGCCATCGAGCACGGCACTGGCGCCCGCGCCCTGATGGGTGATCTGGTAGTCCAGACGCTTGAGGGTGCTGCCCTCGGCCAGCGTAAACCCCTGATAGCGCGCATCGCGCCACAGGTCCACATGCACGCCTCCAATATGCAGCTGATGCTCCTCTTCAAGGTTGATGCGGTAGTGCTGCACGCGTGAATTGGCGCCGCAGTGAATTTCAGTGAGGCTGTTCACGAAGCCGTTCTGTGTCTGCGCGTCCGTGGCGAAGTGCTCGATCAGCTCCACCTGCGCGCTGTCTTCCACCACCACCAGCAAACGCGGGCTGACGAGTGCCGGGCCAGCTTCGGGCACCGACACATGCACGATGTACACAGGCTTTTCCCACACCGCGCCACGGGGCACATGGATCAGCACACCCTCGCCTGCCAGGGCATTGCTGAGCGACGCGAACAGATGGCGTTGCGTAGTGGCAACAGTACCCAGATGCTTTGCAATCAGCGCCTGCTGCTCCGCACTGGCGGCGCTGAACAGGACGACGCCATTCTGACCGATGGTGGAAGCGCCAGAATCGAGTACTCCATTGACGAAGACCAGACGTGTGGCGTCGACATCCAGCAATACGTCAGCGGGGAGCGCGTGCAGTGCACCGCTGGCGTTCTGGAATGGTGTCTTTTGCAGGGCCTGCAGCGAGGTGTATTTCCACAGCTCCGTGCGGCGTCCCGGCCAGCTGCTTTGCAGCCATTGTTCCGCGCCGGCAAAGCGCAACGCGGCCAGCCACTGGGGCGCCTGCTGTGCAGCCGCCAGATGCAGTGCCTGCTGCTGGAATTGTGTGGTGGGCGCGTCGTTCATCGCTTCACGCACCCTCTGCTTCCAGCCAGCTGTAACCCTTGGCTTCCAGCTCCAGTGCCAGGTCCTTGCCACCGGTCCGCACGATGTTTCCTGCAGCCAGCACGTGCACGTAGTCGGGCCCGATGTAGTCCAGCAGGCGCTGGTAGTGAGTCACCACAATGAAGCTGCGCTGGCCGTCGCGCATGGCGTTCACGCCTGCAGCCACGACTTGCAGCGCATCGATGTCGAGGCCGGAATCCGTCTCGTCCAGAATGCACAGTGCGGGCTCCAGCAGCATCATCTGCATGATCTCGTTGCGCTTCTTCTCGCCGCCGGAAAACCCTTCGTTGACGCCGCGCTTCAGGAAAGCCTGGTCCAGATTCACGCGTTTGGAGGTCTCCCGGGCCAGCTTCATGAAATCAAAAGAGGACAACTCTGGGAGTCCCAGATGCTTGCGACGTGCGTCGACTGAAGCCTTCAGGAACTCCATGTTGCTGACGCCGGGTATCTCCACCGGATACTGGAACGCCAGGAACAGGCCCTCACGGGCACGCTCCTCGATGGCCATCGCCAGCAGGTCCTTGCCCTTGAACTGCACCTCTCCACCGGTGACCTCATAGCCGGGGCGCCCGGACAACACATTGCCCAGCGTACTCTTGCCGGCGCCATTGGGGCCCATGATGGCGTGTACTTCGCCTGGTTTGATGCTGAGACCGAGATTGCGGAGGATGTCATTGCCTTCCACGCGCGCGCTGAGATTGCGTATTTCCAACATGCTTGCTGCCTGCTATTTCCAATTCGTTGTGGGGGACATGACGACGGCGTGCACTCAGCCGACCGAACCTTCGAGACTGACTTCCAGCAACTTGCCCGCTTCGACGGCAAATTCCATGGGCAGCTCCTTGAACACTTCGCGACAGAAGCCGTTGACGATCATGGACACGGCCTTCTCGGCATCCAGGCCACGCTGCTGACACAGGAACAACTGGTCGTCGCTGACCTTCGATGTCGTGGCCTCGTGTTCGATGACGGCCGACGCATTCCTGCTTTCGATATACGGAAACGTGTGCGCGCCGCAGCGATCGCCGATCAGCAGCGAATCACACTGGGTGTAATTGCGGGCACCCTGTGCGCCGGCATTGATGCGCACCAGCCCGCGATACGCGCTCTGACTGCGTCCTGCAGAGATGCCTTTGGCCACGATCGTGGAACGGGTGTTCTTGCCAATGTGGATCATCTTGGTGCCAGTATCGGCCTGCTGCAGATTGTTGGTCAGGGCCACGGAATAGAATTCGCCGACACTGTTGTCACCCTTGAGAATGCAGCTGGGATATTTCCAGGTGATCGCCGAGCCCGTCTCGACCTGCGTCCAGGAGATGCGCGCATTGCGATGGCAGATGCCGCGCTTGGTCA
>CAYWMC010000286.1:0-3566 GCA_964459345.1 uncultured Klebsiella sp.
GTCAAAGCTTTCGTCCACCAGCATGAACTTCTTGCGTATGCGCTTCACGTGGGACGTGATGGTGCTGCCGTCCACGAAGATCTTGGACTCCTGCATCAGGATCTGCCGGCTCTTGACGTGTCCCGGGAATTTCACCAGCGCGTGCACCATCCAGAATTCCGTGACGGTGAGCGGGACCGGGTTGCCGTCCCACTGAATGGTCAGACGGCCGATGTCCAGGGTCAGCTTGTCGCGCTGCAGCAGGTTCTCGGGCGAGGTGGGCTGGTCCAGCACATCCAGCCGGCGGAACAGCGCCGCGATGCGTGCCGACAGATGCGGCAGGCTGATGTCCTTGGTCAGGTAGTCGTCTGCGCCCATGCGCAGGCCGCTGACGGTGTCGAAGTCATTGTCCCGGGCCGTGAGGAAGATGATTGGCAGGGTGTCGGACATGGAGCGCAGCGACTGGCACAGCGTGAAGCCGCCGTCGTATTCGCTTTCCAGACCAATGTCGATGATGGCCAGATTGGGCAGGCGGATATCGAAGGACCGCATGGCATCACGCCGGTTCGAATAAGTCTGCACATCGTAGCCCTGCTTGCGCAGAACGTCCGCGTAATTCTCGCGAATGGCGGCTTCGTCTTCCACGATTGCGATTCGTCTTGCCATATGCACCTTTGCACCTCTCCAAGAGGGTTTCGCAAGGACTATACAGCAATTCCCCAGGCAATGGTGAGCCGCGCAGCGCCTGCATTTGCGGCAAATCCGCCCTGCCTTTTTTCTGCCACATTGAATCACGAGATCGCCCAGTTCCCCCTGGAACTTTCGGCATACCCTGCTTACTAATCCTTGGCATACGCACGAAAGTGCGCCGGGCTTTCATCCACTGGCAGTGTCCTCAGCGGAGCTTTTCAGATGAGTCAGATCAAACTGGTAATCGGCAACAAGAACTACTCCTCCTGGTCCATGCGGCCATGGCTGCTCCTCAAGGCATTCGGCATTCCCTTCGAAGAGATCAACATCGCGTTGTACCGTGGCGACACGGCGGAGAAGCTCGGACCCTATTCCCCCTCCCTGAAAGTGCCGGCCCTGTTGCACAACGAGACCACTGTCTGGGAATCGCTGGCCATCTGTGAATACATTTCCGAACAATTGCTGGAGGGCCGTGGCTGGCCCGCCAATCCGAAGAAGCGCGCGAGTGCCCGCTCAGTGGCCTCGGAAGTCCATGCCGAATTTGCCAACCTGCGCAAGGAATGGCCGATGAACTGCAAGGCGTCTGTGGAAATGACGGTGACGGAGCGTCTGGCGGATGAGATCGCCCGCATCGACGGCATCTGGAGTTGCTGCCGTCGCAAGCATGGCACGGGCGGGGATTACCTGTTTGGCAGATTTTCGATCGCGGACTGCATGATGGCTCCTGTCGCCATCGCCTTCCGCGCCTATGGCGCAAAGCTGAGTCTGGATGCCCAGCGTTACGCGAACACCCTGCTCGCCAACCCGCACGTGGTGGACTGGGTCGAGCAGGGCCGCGCCGAGAAAGAGCCGGTCAGCATGAGCGTGGTGAGCAGTCTGGCGGGTTGAGAGTGGGCGAGCCGGCCCAGTGGGAGCGGGCCCAGTGGGAGCGGACCCGGTGGGAGCGGGCCCAGTGGGAGCGGGCCCTGCCCGCGATGCCTTTCAAGCTTGTTCGCGGGCCCGGCCCGCTCCCACAGTTACTACTCCGGCGCCTTGCGCGCCGGCAACACATCCTTCAGCTTCAGCGCCATCTCGCGAATGGCTGTGTCGGTTTCGTCCCAGGCAATGCAGGCATCCGTCACCGACACGCCGTACTTCAGTGCTGACAAATCCTTCGGAATGCTCTGATTGCCATAGTTCAGATTGCTTTCCACCATCACCCCGATAATGGACTCGTTCCCTTCCAGGATCTGATGCGTGATGTCCTTGAGCACCAGTGGCTGTACAGAGGCGTCCTTGTTCGAATTGGCGTGACTGCAATCGATCATGATGTTGCTGCTGACGCCGCCCTTCTTCAGCGCCGCCTCACACTGCGCCACATGCACCGAGTCATAGTTCGGGCCGGCACTGCCGCCGCGCAGCACCACGTGGGCGTATGGGTTGCCCTTGGTCGTGACGACCGATACCTGTCCCTGGCTGTTGATGCCAAGGAAACGATGCGAACTGCGCACCGACTGCATGGCATTGATGGCCACAGTCAGGCCGCCGTCGGTGCCGTTCTTGAAGCCAACCGGAGAGGACAGACCGCTTGACATCTCGCGATGCGTCTGCGATTCCGTGGTACGGGCGCCAATGGCTGACCAGGCGATGATGTCCTGCAGGTATTGCGGCGAAATCGGGTCCAGCGCTTCCGTGGACGTGGGCAGGCCTTTCTCCGCGATGTCCAGCAACAGCTTGCGGCCCTTGCGCAGCCCGTCCTCGATCTTGAACGTGTCGTCCATGTACGGGTCGTTGATCAGTCCCTTCCAGCCCACCGAAGTGCGGGGCTTCTCGAAATAGACGCGCATCACCAGATACAGTGTGTCGCTGACGTCATCGGCCAGCTTGCGCAGCCGGTCGGCATATTCCAGTGCTGCGCCGGTGTCGTGGATCGAGCAGGGCCCGATGACCACGAACAGCCGCGGGTCCTTGCGGTCCAGAATGTCGAATATCGTCTGCCGCGCCGTGCGCACCGATTCGAGTGCGGCGCCCTGCAGGGGCAGCTCCTTCTTCAGCTGCTCGGGCGTGATCAGCGTCTCGATGGAGGCGATATTGGTGTCGTCTGTGCGTTGGATGGTCATGAAACAAACACTCTTCTCAATAAATTGTCAGTGTGGAAACGGGCTGTGGAAGCGGGCTGTGGGAGCGGGCCTGCCCGCGAACCCCGCCGGGCGTTTCAAACCCGACGGTACAATTCCCGGCCGGTCTGATTGTACGTATCAGCCATCTCGTCGAGGCCGGACTGCAGGGCCTCATCCACGCTGTCGAGCGCATTCTTCGCCGCGTAGTCGCGCACTTCCTGACTGATCTTCATGGAACAGAACTTGGGGCCGCACATGGAACAGAAGTGCGCCACCTTGCCGGACTGCTTGGGCAGCGTCTCGTCATGGAAGCTGCGTGCGGTGTCCGGGTCCAGCGCCAGATTGAACTGGTCTTCCCAGCGGACTTCGAAACGCGCCTTGGACAAGGCGTTGTCCCGCAACTGGGCGCCAGGATGCCCTTTCGCAAGATCGGCGGCATGGGCTGCAATCTTGTAGGCGATCAGGCCGTCCTTCACGTCCTGCTTGTTGGGCAGGCCAAGGTGTTCCTTGGGCGTCACGTAGCACAGCATCGCGCAGCCGAACCAGCCGATCATGGCGGCACCGATGCCGGAGGTGATGTGGTCATAGCCGGGAGCGATGTCAGTGGTCAAGGGGCCGAGCGTGTAGAAAGGCGCCTCGCCGCACACTTCCAGCTGCCGGTCCATGTTTTCCTTGATCATGTGCATGGGCACGTGGCCGGGGCCTTCGATCATGCACTGCACGTCGTGCTTCCAGGCGATCTGCGTCAGCTCGCCCAGCGTCTCGAGCTCGCCGAACTGGGCGGCGTCGTTGGCATCG
>CAYWMC010000287.1:0-3539 GCA_964459345.1 uncultured Klebsiella sp.
ATCAAATCCTCCAGATCCTGGAAGATCAGCCAGTCGGCACCGATCAATTCCTGAACTTCGTCATCCGTACGTCCATGGGCGATCAACTCGCTGGCAGCCGGCATGTCGATGCCGTACACATTGGGGTAGCGCACTGCTGGTGCCGCCGATGCGAAATACACCTTGCGGGCGCCAGCATCCCGCGCCATCTGGATAATCTGCCGACAGGTGGTGCCACGCACGATGGAATCATCCACCAGCAGGACCGTCTTGCCGCGGAATTCCAGTTCAATCGCATTGAGTTTCTGGCGCACGGATTTCTTGCGCTGACTCTGGCCGGGCATGATGAAGGTGCGGCCGATATAACGGTTCTTCACAAAGCCTTCGCGGTACTTCACGCCCATACGATTGGCCAGTTCCAGTGCCGAGGTGCGGCTGGTGTCGGGAATCGGGATCACCACGTCGATATCGTGTTCCGGCCGCAGTCGCTTGACCTTGTCAGCCAGCTTCTCGCCCATGCGCAGACGGGCCTTGTAGACGGAGATGCCGTCCATCAGCGAATCGGGCCGCGCAAAATAGACATGCTCGAAGATGCAGGGAGTGTACTCAGCCGGGCCGGCACAGACGCGGGTGTGCAGATTGCCGAGAATGTCCACATACACCGCCTCGCCAGGTGCAACATCGCGCACCAGGGTGAAGCCCTGGGAGTCCAGAGCGACGCTTTCAGATGCCAGCATGTACTCCGTGAATCCATCACGTTCGCGCTTGCCGAATACCAGCGGACGAATGCCGTTGCGGTCGCGAAAGCCGACAATGCCGTAACCACCCAGCATGACCAGAGCGGCATAACCGCCGCGGCAGCGACGATGTACGCCACGCACTGCGGTGAACACGTCTTCCGGGCTGGGGACCATCTTGGCCAGCAGCTGCAATTCATGAGCAAACACATTGAGCAGCACTTCGGAATCCGAATCCGTGTTGATGTGGCGCAGGTCCTCCTTGAACAGATCCCGGCTCAACTCTGCCGCGTTGGTGAGATTGCCATTGTGTGCCAGGCTCAGGCCGTAGGGTGAATTCACGTAAAAGGGTTGTGCCAGCGCAGGGCTGGAACTGCCGGCCGTTGGATAACGCACATGCCCTATTCCCATGTTGCCAGCCAGTCGCTCCATGTGCCGCGTGCGAAACACATCCTTGACCAGACCATTGTCCTTGCGCAGGTTCAGTTTGCCATTGTCACTCGTGGCAATGCCCGCCGCGTCCTGCCCGCGATGCTGCAGAACCGTCAGTGTATCGTACAGACACACTGCCACATCGGATTTGCCAACCACCCCAACTAAGCCACACATACTACGTACTCCATTTGTTCCAGCTCTCCAGCTCGCCAGCCTGTTCTGCGCACCCTCAGGACAGTTGCGTTGCCGGTACCATATCGGTCACGAACATGCGTGACTTTTCAATCAGATCAAGGGCATGCGGAATCAACCGGGATTCCTGCCACCAGGGCGCTTCGGCAAAGAACCCACTGCCGAAATAGACAAACACCATGACGATCACCACGCCACGGGCAACACCAAACAGAGAACCCAGCAGACGGTCAGTCAGCTTCAAGCCGGAGATGTCGATCAGCTTCGCCACCAGATTGTTGACCAGAGCGCCCAGCAACAGTGTGACGATGAACAGGATGGCGAATGAGAAGGCCTGCTGCATCGCGGCACTCTCGACCCATCCTCCCAACATGGGGGCCAGTGGCTCACTGTACAAGCGCGCAATCAGCAAGGCGGCAATCCAGGCCAGCAGTGACAGCACTTCTCTGACAAAACCGCGCCAGAGTCCGAACAGACAAGAAACGGCTGTCACTATCAGAAAAGCGGCATCCAGCCAGTGCATTTGCATTCCCCGTTCCTCGCTTGGTCAGGCGCTGCCCGTCACAGTGCTTCTATCTCGTAGCGCACCACCATGCCGGAGAGCTGAAACTCCTCCTGCAACTGCCTCTGCAGCTGCAGCATGGCGGCCCGATCAACACCCGGCCCTACAAACACTGCAATCAATGGTCCCTGCGTCGAGGTGATCTGACGTGTGTACGCCCGGTGTCCGCGCGCCTGAAGGCGTTGCACCAGCGCAAGGGCATTGGCTTCGCTTGAAAATGATGCCAGTCGCACGCTCCAGCCTTCGGGCAGACCGGCACTATCAAGTACCGGGGGGACGACAACAGCTTCCACCGCAGGCGCAGGCGTGGCGGTACTGCTCACCTGCGGCTCGGGTTCAGCCGCACCCAGCACCACGGTGGCTGCCGGCGCGTCTGCTTCAACAGGCACTTCCTCCGGCAATGTCACGACGGGTTCCACGTCAGGCTGGAAACCCAGCTGACCGGAATCGGCAGCAATCTCGGGGCGTTCAGCAATGACGCGGGGCACTTCGGGAAAGGGTTCAGCGGTGGGAATGCGACTCTCGAGGGGCAACTCATAGCTGCCTTGTCCATCAAACAAGACCGGCAGAATGACGGCAGCGGCAATGACCAGCACTGTGGCACCGACAACTCTTTGCGTTTTGCTCTGGTCCAAACCAGTGGTGCCCCTGTGTGTAGACTGACTGCGCATCAGCGCAAAGGTGCAGTCTGAATTGGATTGGATCGGACATTGTCGATATGGCGTACGGCATCGGCAACACTGACAAAGGACCCGGTTACCAATACGAGATCGGCAGGACCTGCACTGGCCCAGGCTTGCTCGTATGCGGCCGCGATATCGTCATGCGGACCCAGCAATATTCCGCTCTCCCCCTGCAGTGTTTCCAACAGCGCTGCGGCGCTCTGGCCGCGGGTTTCAGCGAATGCGGCAATATACCAAAAGTCCACTGCGGATTCTAAGGCCTTGTAGAAACCGAGCTGATCTTTGTCTGCCATCATGGCCAGAACAACATGCACTCTGGCCGCCCAGCCTGATCGCTGTTTGAACGACTGCAACTTCTGCACAAGCAGGCAAGCGGCGTGTGGGTTGTGTGCAACGTCAACCCGGACTTCAATGGCATGGCGAGGGTCTTCAATCTTCTCGAAACGCCCCTCCAGCCCGAGCCCATCCAGTGCGCCATGCAGGGCCGGCAGTGGCACCGACAGCGGAAGCAACTGCAGAGCCTGCACGACAGTGGCGGCATTGAGCAAATCGAGCGCTGGCAATGGCAGACTGTCCCATTGCAGTGGTCGGCCGGCCTTGTCCTGCCCCCACCACTGCCAGTGGCCATCATGCTTCACGAAGCCGTAGTCGACCCCTTGCACCCGCAACGGCGCACCAAGGCGCGCGGCCTCTTCAAGCACAGAGTCAGGCGGATCGAGATCACCGCACAAGGCAGGAACATCGCTGCGAAAGATGCCTGCTTTTTCACGCCCAATGGCTTCACGGGTATCGCCAAGCCAGTCCATATGGTCCAGTCCGATACTGGTCACGATCGCGATATCCGGGTCCACCAGATTGACGGCATCCAGGCGCCCGCCAAGGCCGATCTCCAGCACTGCGACCTCCACTTGCGCCTGAGTGATCAGCAGCAGTCCGGCCAGGGTACTGAAT
>CAYWMC010000288.1:0-3535 GCA_964459345.1 uncultured Klebsiella sp.
CACTGGAAGCAGCTATGAAGTGCTGGTCAACGCTGACTACACCGATGCCACAGTCGGTGGCGGCGCTGGCAGCGGTAATACAGCCCTGCTCGCAAACATTAACAGCCAGCTTTCTGGTTCTGGCTACACAGCCAGTCTGGCAAACGGCACAAAGCTGACTCTCAGTCAGAACGTCCCGACTGCACAGACCGCCGTCTTTACTGCGGGCTTTGCTGCGACGGACGCCGATTCCGTGTTCGGCTTCACCAACGGCAACCGCCAGTTGATTGCGACCGGTACTTCCGGCGCTGCAAGCTTCGACGTAGCGGTAGACGGTGGCGCGGCGCAGACTGTGACGCTGGATACCAACATCGCCAACCAGGGCGACCTGCTGACTGCGATCAACGGCCAGCTGACTGGCGCGACTGCGTCTTACGACGGCAACGGCTACCTGGTGATCACTTCTGGTACGACTGGTGCTGCCAGCAGCGTCGCTGTTTCCAACCTGGTTGGTACTGCAGCGTCCACTCTGGGTCTGTCTGCAAGCTCTGCCACAGGAACAGCAGCGGCCAACCTGAACTTCAACGTCACCACCACTGCGGGTGGTACTGACAACGTGATTCTCAGCGGCGACTACCGTGACTCCGCGCATGGCGGCACACTGGGCGCAGGTAACACTGCATTGCTGGCAGCCATCAACGGCGCGATCACTGGCTCTGGCTTCGCAGCCAGCCTGAACGGCTCCAACCAGTTGGTGTTCACTGAGTCTGCCAACGGCGGCGCGACCATTACTGTAGCCAACAACGGTGGCGCAGTGAATGCGCTGACTTACTTCGGCATCAGCACTGCAACCGATACGGGCGTTGTGGCTGCAGGCGCCACCAATGCCACATTCAGCTTCAAGGCCGATGGCGGTGCGACGCAGAACGTCAACGTCAACACCAACATCGCGAACTCCACGGCCCTGTTGTCTTCCATCAATGGCCAGATCACTGGTGCAGCGGCGTCTCTGAATGTTGACGGGCAGCTCGTGCTGACTTCCAACACCACTGGCACCTCCAGCTCCATTCAGATCACAGCCGTAGGCGGCACAACTACAGCGCAGTTTGGTCTGGCAACAGGTACTGACGCCGGTACCAACTCTTCTGCAGCAACATTTGACAACCTGTCCGCTGGCGACCTGGTCATCAACGGCGTGAGTATCGCAGCGGCAAAAGCCTCTGACGACACAGCGTCTTATGCTGCTGCCAGCTCCAGCACCAAGGAAGCTTCAGGCATCGCCATCGCTGCTGCCATCAATGCCTCTACAGGGGACACGGGTGTTACAGCCAAGGTGAACGCGACTGTTGCCAAGGGCACGTCTGCTGCCACTAACGGTACTGCCACCAACACTGGTACGCTCTACCTGAACGGTGTTGACATCGGTCTGACTGCGCAAGGCAATGCTGACTCCAACCGCACGTTCGCCGTGAATCAGATCAATGCCGTCACTGGCCAGACTGGTGTTGTAGCGGAAGACAATGGCACCAGCATCACGCTGACTGCAGCCGACGGCCGCAACATCGTGATGGCGCTGGATACCAATGATGGTGAAGTGACTGCGGGCAACTTTGGTCTGGCTGGCGCAGGTATCTCCTCCTCCAACTTTGCAGACGGCGGCGCCACTGGCCTGACCCGTGCAGATGCTGATGCGGTTACTACCTACTCTACTGTGTCCCTGTCTTCCGGTGGCTCGATCGAGCTGAGCGGCGGTACCAACGGCAACAGCGCGTTGACGGGGCTTGGTCTGTCACAGGGTGAGTTTGGTGGTGGTGTATCAGGTCAGTATCTGAAGGAAGTGGACATCTCCACACAGGATGGCGCGAACGCAGCGCTGGCCGCAGTCGACAACGCACTGAACGCTGTAAACAGCGCCCGTGCAGACCTCGGTGCGATCCAGAACCGCTTCGAAACCACCATCTCCAACCTGGCGGTAACTTCCGAGAACCTGTCAGCTGCAAACTCTCGAATCCTTGACGCAGACTTCGCTTCTGAAGCGGCGGCTCTGTCAAGAAGTCAGATTCTGCAACAGGCTGGTATCTCGATCCTCGCGCAAGCGAACGCGGCTCCACAGCAAGTACTGTCTCTGCTCCAGTAAGGCAGTGACTGATTTGGCCCCCGGCTTGAGCCGGGGTGCCAAAGCAGCTACTCTCCTTCAAGAGTAAAAGGTGATTGATTATTTAGAGAGACGAGTTCTGGAGGCATACCTTGAGTGACATCAGTATCACAAGATTCCTGCCGACAACTGTCTCGAGAGACAAGGTTAATTCAGTGCAAACCGAGAATAATGATCAGGGACACTCCAGCCTGTACTCCGCGAGTCAGGACGAGGGCTACCAGGATGATGAGCAAGGACACTCGGAAACTAGATCAACAGAAGAATTGGCGAACGAGCAACAGCTGGAAGTCGCAGTAGCAAGATTGAACGATTACGTTCAGACAATTCAGAGGGATATTATTTTTGGCGTTGAACTGGGCGCAGCCGAACCTTCGGTGACCGTTGTGGATAGAAGTTCAAGAAAACTGGTAAGACAATTTGGCGGCAAGGAAGCGCTGGAGTTGGCAAGAAAGGTAGAAGCGCAAGAACCGCTTACACTGTTCAAAGCGCGCGTCTGACTCCGCAGAGTGCTCCACCCGTCATACCGCAAGACAGCAAGGCCCGCTCCCGAGCGGGCCTTTTCTTTTTCAGAATGCTTTCAATCAGTGACCTGCAAAGTGTCACCTGGCACCACGCTGCCTTCCGACAGGATGGCTGCCCGCAGTCCCGCCCTGTGAACCAGATGGGGCAGCACCAGCCGGCTGACCATTCGCGCCAGTTTGCTGCAGGGTTCGCACAGTTCAATTCCAATACATTCCGCCGTGCCGATGCGAAAGCGTCTGCCGACCAGTGCGTTCAGGTCAATGTCGCGCGTGATCACATTGCGGCGAAACTCCCCGTAGGGAATCTGCAGGCCGCAGGCCTTGTTCCACTCATCCAGTTCGTCGGCGCTGATCAGGGTGATGTCTTCCTTGCGCTGACTCTGGGAAGCCTCCTGACTCTGGGAAGCTCCCTGACTGTGGGAGCGGGCCTCGCCCGCGAACAGACTTTCCTGCCTGGCCCTGAAATACCGGTCGCCCTCGATCCCCTGACCTGGCAGCAGCCGCGTCCGCGGCACTGCTTCCACTGCAGCATCCTTGCGACGTGCGATGTACATCTCGATGATCCGGCCTTGCATGGACTGTCTCCTGACGGTGATGGCGCGACGGTAAGGCAGAGCCCCGGCAGATGCAAGGTGCGCGGCGGCAAGGGATTGCCCGGACAGGCAAGTCTGGGTTGTCGGCAGGGTCAAGAATCTTCTGCGCCAGCCGATAAAAGCCAGACAAGACAAGCGCTTGCGCGCTGATTCAGGAGCTGGCACACAACTTGAATTACCAAGCCATTATCGCAATCGCTCCCGGGAGCACGCATGGCATCCATTCAATCCCTCGGTGTAGGCTCCGGCCTGCTGACCTCCGAACTCGTCGAACAGATCATCGA
>CAYWMC010000289.1:0-3532 GCA_964459345.1 uncultured Klebsiella sp.
ACATGCGCACGGAAACCTACAAGGAAAAATCCCGGGACTACGTGGCCGCCGCCCGCGTGCTGGGGGCTTCCAATTCCCGCATCGTATTCCGGCACATTCTGCCCAATGTGCTCTCGACGCTGGTGACCTTCATGCCCTTCACGATCGTCTCGGCGATCTCGGCCATCACGGCGCTGGACTTCCTCGGTTTCGGCCTGCCGCCGCCCACGCCGAGTCTGGGCGAGCTGCTCAAGCAGGGCACGCAGACGCTGCGTACCGCGCCGTGGATCGTGATGTCGGCATTTGGTACGCTCGTGGTGCTGCTGACCCTGGTGACCTTCGTGGGTGAGGCCATTCGCGAGTCGTTCGATCCCAAGAAATTCACACTCTACAAATAGACATCCTGCATTCTGGAGAACATGGCATGACAAGAAGACATGGCTGGAAGGGCTTGTTGCTGGTAGTGGCGGCGCTGCTCAGTGCCTGCGGCGGTTCCGAGCAGGAAAGCGCGCCGGACTCCGGTCTGGACAATACTCAGGAAGTGCTGGATTTCTACGCGTCGCGCCCCGACCTGTTCACCTTCGCCACGCCCGCCGATCTGCCCGCCGATCTGGTGTGGGAGACCGGCATGGACGAGCCCGAGATCGGGTCGCCGGAAGCCACCAAAGGTGGCACCTACTACGAATCCATCGAGGACTTCCCGCCCACACTGCGCTTCACCGGGCCGGATTCGAACTTCTCCTCGCGCTCGTGGATCAGCGGCTTCTACCGCATGCCCTGGGTGGTGCCGCATCCGAACACCCGCAACTACATTCCCGGCATCGCGCAGAGCTGGGCGATTGATCAGGCGAACAAGACTGTCTACATCCGCATCAATCCGGCGGCCACCTGGACGGACAACGAGCCCATCACCAGCGACGACGCGCTGTTCGCATTTTTCTTCTATCTGTCCGAGTACATTCAGGCGCCATTCTCGAACAATCATTACAGCAACGAATACACCAACATCACCAAGTTCGACGATCACACCTTCTCCGTGACCATGACCACGGCCAAGCCTGACATGGCGGAGTACGCGTTGTTCCTGGCCCCGGTGCCGCAGCACTTCTACAAGGAGCTGGGGGCCGATTATCCCGAGCGCTACCAGTGGCGCTACGAGCCCCACGCCGGCGCCTATTTCATCGACGACCAGAACATCGACATGGGCGTGCGCATCGTGCTCGAGCGCAAGCAGGACTGGTGGGCGAAGGACATGAAGTACTGGCGCTACCTGTTCAACCCGGACCGCATCAATCTGTCGGTGATCCGCGATGCCTCCAATCGCTATGAGGCCTTCCGCCGCGGCGATGTGGACATGATGCGCGTGGCCACCGCCGAGATGTGGTACGACAATCTGCCGGACAGTGATCCCGATGTGGCGGGTGGCTATATTCACAAATCCACGTTCTACAACGGCGGCCCGCGCAGCAACTGGGGCCTGTGGATGAATTCCTCGCGGCACCTGCTCGACAATCAGGACGTGCGCCTGGGCATTCAGTACGCTGCCAACTGGCAGCTGGTGATCGACAGCTATTTCCGTGGCGACATGGAGCGCCTGCGCACCCAGAATGATGGCTACCCCGAGTTCACCAACCCGGACATCGTGGCGCGGCCCTTTGACATCGCGCTGGCCGAACAGCATTTCGCGGCGGCCGGATTCACCCAGCGGGGGCCGGATGGCATTCTTGTAAACGCTGCCGGCGAGCGCCTGGCCTTCACCCTGAGCACCCACTACGACCGCTTTGCGGATGTGTTCACGATTCTGAAGGAAGAAGCCATCAAGGCGGGCCTGGAACTGCGCATCGAGATACTCGACGGCGCGGCGGGCTTCCGCAAGGCGCAGGAGAAACAGCACGACATCTACTTCGTGAGCTTCGCGCCGGCACTGTCCATGTACCCGGACTACTGGCAGTACTTCCACTCCGACAACGCTTATGACGATGCTTTCCTGGAAGACGGCAGCGTGAACCCCGACCGCAAGGTGAAGCCGCAGACCAACAATCTGCAGATCGTGGCCGACTTCGAGCTGGACCAGTGGATCACCGAGTATGACGACTCGGAAGACAAGCAGCGCATGATCGAGCTGTCGCACCTGATCCAGCAGCGCCACCACGACTACGCGTCGTTCTCGCCGGGCTTCGTCGAGACCTTCTACCGCACCGCCTACTGGCGCTGGGTGCGCTGGCCGGAAGGCTTCAACTTCCGTTACACCGGCACGCCCCAGGAGATGTTTGCCCACTGGATCGATACGGACATGAAGGAAGCGACGCAGGCTGCCCGCAGCGCCGGCACCACGTTCGAGCCCGTGATCGAGATCTACGACCAGTACAAGGGCCTGCAATGAGCCAGCTGCCTGTTGCCACTTCTCTGCGTTCCTTGCGTCTGCTGGCGCTGCTTGCCTGTGCCGCGGTGCTGGCGGCCTGTGGGGGCGAGTCATCGAACCCCGCAACGCCTGCCGATGCCACGGCCGACATCAGCGCCGACGTGCAGGCCTGGTACGCGGCGCGGCCTGAGCTGATCTCGTTCAGGACTCCGGCGGACATCCCCGCCGACCTGGTCTGGGAAGATGGCATGGCGCTGCCGGATATCGGTTCGCCCGAGGCCACCAAGGGCGGCACGCAGTATGAATACATGCCCGACTTTCCTGCCACGCTGCGGGTGAACGGCCCCGATGCGTCGGGCGAGTTCCGGCGCTGGATTCTGGACTATGTGGCGCTGTCTCTGGCACACCGGCATCCCAACGAGTTCGAGTTTCACCCGGCCATCGCCACGCAGTGGGCCGTGGACTTCCCGAACAAGACGGTCTACGCGAAGCTCAACCCTGCCGCGCGCTTCACCGACGGCGAGCCCATCACCGCCGACGACTTCCTGTTCATGTTCTATTTCTATCTGTCGGAACACATCAACGATCCGTGGTCGGCCAACTGGTATTCCACGCAGTACACCAACATCAGCAAGTACGACGATCACACCATTTCCATCAGCATGACCGAAGCGAAGCCCGACATGGCCGCGCTGGCACTGAGCCTGTCCCCCGTGCCAGAGCACTTCTATCAGGAGCTGGGCCCGGACTTCACCGAGCGCTACCAGTGGCGCTTCGTGCCCCACGCGGGCGCTTACCAGATCCTGCCCGAGAACGTGAACATGGGCGTCAACATCGTGATGACCCGGGTGGAGGACTGGTGGGCCAAAGACCTGAAGTTCTTCCGCAACCGCTACAACATGGACCGCATCAGCTTCAGCGTGATCCGCGACACGGCCAATCAGTTCGAGGCCTTCCGGCGCGGCGACATCGACCAGTTCAAGATCCGCACGGCGGATTACTGGTATGAGAGTCTGCCGGACACCGACCCGGAAGTGGCGGGCGGCTATATTCACAAAGCCACGTTCTACAACGACGGGCCGCGCGCGCCCTGGGGCATCTGGATCAACACCTCGCGGCCGCATCTGGACAATCAGGATGTGCGCGTCGGCATTCATTACGCGTCCAATTTCGCGATGGTGATCGAGCGTT
>CAYWMC010000290.1:0-3515 GCA_964459345.1 uncultured Klebsiella sp.
TTGAGCACGCGCCACCGGATATACCGGGAAGAGCGGCGGGTGTGGAAACCGCTCGTCCAGGTACTCCATCATGATATTCGCTTCGTAAAGAACGAGGTCACGATCTACCAGCGTGGGCAGCGTGTTGTAAGGATTCAGTGACGAAAGATCCTCTGGTTTCTTTTCAGGGTCGACATCGATTGTCTCGACAGTGACCCCTTTTTCGGCCAGCACAATCCGCACGCGGTGGCTGTACTGACTCGCACCATCGGAATAAAACGTCATTGACGAACGCTTGGCTACCACACCCATGTAAAACCTCTACTCTTGAAGCAGTTCTGAGCCGGAATCCGGATCAATGTATCTTTTTCCAGTATTCGCGATTCAGAAGTGACGTGAACACGAACAGAATGGCCAGGAACCCCAATACGAAGAAGCCCATGTATTCGCGCTGTGCGCGTACCGGTTCGCCGATGTAGTAGAGGAAGTTGACGATATCTGCCACCGTGTTGTCGAACTCTTCCGGCGTCATGCTTCCTGTGCCGGCAACGTGCTCAAGTTCGCAATGCGCCACATCACCGCCGGCACACACTACGTCGCCCTGCAGTTCATGCAGCACATTCGGCATGCCGACGTTCGGGAACACAACGTTGTTCACGCCCCAGGGACGTGAGGAATCTGCGTAGAACGTACGCAGATACGTGTAGAGCCACTCAGGGCTGCGAACACGTCCGATCAGTGTCAGGTCGGGTGGCGCTGCACCGAACCAGTTCTTGGCATTGTCTGTAGACATGGAGTTTTCCATCAGATCGCCGATCTGGTGATCGTTGAAAATCACGTTCTCCAGAATCACGTCCGTGGGAATACCCAGATCATTCGCAGTGCGCTCGTAACGCGCGTACTGCAGAGAGTGGCAGGAAGAACAGTAGCTCATGTAGTACTTGAAGCCGTTCTGGAGAGACTCCTGGTTGGTCACATCGACTTCGACATGATCAAGCGGTACGGAAGACTCTGCACCCACTGCCTTCAAGGGCAGAACGACCAGCACTGCCAGCAGACCGATACTGAGTACCAGCTGCTTCCAGGTGATCCAGCGGCCGGTAACGCGCAGTGGCTCGGGGAACGTCTTCTCTTTGGACGTGTACCACGGCATCAGGAAGAAGAAGCCGAAGTAGACGACTGTCATTATCTGCGCCAGCAATGTGCGGGCCGGGCTCACTGACATCGTACCCAGTACGCCCAGGATGATGAAGGCGACGGTGAACGCCAGAAGAGCAATGCGGCTTCCCCAGCCCTTGTAGCGAATTGACTTCACAGGGCTTCGATCCAGCCAGGGCACCACGAACAGAATCGCAATGGCCCCGAACATCACAATCAGGCCCCAGAATTTCGCATCGATGCCAAGCAGCGGGACGGTTACGGCGCGCAGCATTGAGTAGAAAGGCGTGTAGTACCAGACAGGTGGCACATGCTCTGGAGTCTTGAGCGCATCAGCTTCCTGGAAGTTCGCGTGCTCGAGGAAGTACCCGCCCATTTCCGGGACGAAGAATACGACGAAGCAGAATACGAAGAGGAATACAGTGATGCCGACGAGGTCATGCACTGTGTAGTAGGGGTGGAACGGAATACCGTCGAGCGGAACGCCGTCCGGACCCTTGTTCTTCTTGATCTCGATACCATCCGGGTTGTTCGAGCCCACTTCATGCAGCGCCAGCAGGTGCAGCACAACCAATGCCAGCAGCACGATGGGCAAGGCAACGACGTGCAGTGCGAAGAATCGGTTCAGAGTGGCACCGGAGATCAGATAGTCACCGCGCACCCAGACCAGCAGGTCTTCACCAATCACCGGAATTGCGCCAACCAGTGACACGATCACGTTGGCTCCCCAGTAGGACATCTGACCCCAGGGCAGTACATAGCCCATGAAGCCTTCAATCACGAGCACAAGGTAGATGGCCATGCCGAACACCCACACCAGCTCGCGGGGCTTCTTGTAGGAGCCATACATCAGACCGCGGAACATGTGCAGATATACAACAATGAAGAACGCAGAGGCCCCTGTGGAGTGCAGATAGCGCAGCAACCAGCCCCATTCGACATCACGCATGATGTATTCAACAGACGCAAAGGCTGCTTCAGCACTGTTGGTGTAATTCATCGTCAGCCAGACGCCGGTCAGCAGCTGCATGACCAGGACGACCAGCGACAGCACGCCGAAGAAATACCAGAAGTTGAAGTTCTTGGGCGCGTAGTACTTGCTCATGTGCCGCTCCCAGGCGGCGACGATTGGCAGACGATCATTGGTCCAGTCGCGCAGTCCCGCGAGAGAAGACACTATCCAGCCACTTTTGTTCGATGTGCTCATTATGCATTCACCCCGTCTTCACCAATCACCAGAACACTCTCGGACTCGTAGAAATACGGAGGCACCTGCATGTTGCGTGACGCCGGCGAGCCCTGATACACCCTGCCAGCAAGGTCAAAACGTGAACCGTGGCAAGGACAGAAGAAACCACCCTTCCATTGCTCGTCGAAAGGCTCTGCGCGCAATTCCAGGCGTGGGGTCGGGGAACAGAACAGGTGCGGGCACAGGCCAACCAGCACAAGAATTTCTGGCTCACGCGATCTGTGAGCGTTGGTAGCGTATTCGGGTTGCTCGGGCTGTGTTGATGCCGGGTCCTGAAGCGTACCATCCAGACCAGGCAATGCGGCCAGAGCTTCTGCGGACCGACGCACGATGAAGATCGGTCGGCCGCGCCACGCGGGAATTGGCCCCAGAATGCCGCCCTCTTCAATCGTACTGATATCCACTCTGACGGCCGCACCGGCAGCACGCGCCTTCGCGCTTGGACTCCACGATCCTACAAAGGGAACCGCCGCAGCAACGACGCCTGCGACACCAACTACCGAGGTAGACCCCAATAAAAAACGCCTGCGGCCAGAATCAGTACCGTCTTCACTCACCGTGTTATCTCCTGAGCATTGGTAATTTAAGAATCCCCTCTTGTGAAGAGGAAACCAGAGTTGATCTTGGAAAAGAAAGCCGAATATTGCGCCATGAAAAGCGGACGCATGTACCGGTTACGCAAATGCCGCGGATAGTAGTGAATCTGCCGACTTTATTCAAGCCTGAGCCTCGCCAATTCGGAGGCAACTTTTTGATTTAAATCAGAAATTTATATTTTCAGAAATAAAAAACGCCTGTGCTGTGAGGCACAGGCGTTTTTGCAATCGATCCTGCTGATTGTCTCCTGCACATGGTGAGGCACCAGCGCAGAAAGACAGAAATCAACGCTTGGAGAACTGTGGTCTCTTGCGCGCTTTGCGCAAGCCAACTTTCTTTCGCTCTACTGCACGCGCATCTCGTGTAACGAAACCGGCTTTGCGCAGCGTGGGACGCAATTCACCGTCATATTCCATCAGTGCACGTGTGATGCCGTGACGAATCGCTCCGGCCTGACCAAAGCTGCCACCACCTTTGACGGTGACCATCACATCGAACTTGTCCTTCAGCTCAACCAGTTCAAGAGGCTGCT
>CAYWMC010000291.1:0-3503 GCA_964459345.1 uncultured Klebsiella sp.
AACTCTTGTAGGAAAGTTCCATTCCGTTCGTCGCATCGACGAACGGAGTGAGGAGGTAAAACGATTGATTTGAAAAGAATTATTGGCCTGGGCAAAAACCGGCCCAGCGCGCAAAAATAGCGGAAAAATGTGGCTTTATTGAGCAAGCTCGTTGAGACGCCCGCGCAGCATCTGCAGAATCTCGCTGAGTTCCCGGAAATATTGATTGCTGGTTGAAAATTCGTTCATCATTGAAGTGAGCTTTTCAAATTCAGGCTGCAGCTCTTTTATAAGGGCATCATTGCTCAGCAGATCATCGCCGCCAGTACGGTAATCACCGGCACTTTCACTGCGTCGTTTGGTAACGAATGTGGGCTCGCAACCCACTTGCGGAATGTTCGAACCAGTTGGTGTGAACTTTTGACACACAACGTCGAAATCATCGTCCTCATTCAGACTGTTGAACACCCGGTAGTATTCAGTCTGTATCTTCTCGATCTCGGCGCGCAACCGCGGCACAGTCAGGTCTTCGATGACTATCTGTTCTTCTTCCGCGCCCCGCACCTGTGTTGCTGCAAGAAACACGGTGAGTAAAATCGTAACAAACCATTCCAGCGCTCTGCCCTTCGTATGCATTTTCCTGCTCTCCTGATTGTCCGGGGTGCACACAAACTGCCACAGCTGACACGGCAATTCCATCCGCTTCGACATGATGAAACTGGACTCGACGTGGAATCAACTATATCTTCCGGCCCAACCAACCTGGCTGGCGCCAGGAGCAATCGTCAACAAGGAAATCATCTTGCAAATTATTCCCCAACCGCTCTTCCCCAGCATGGTCTGGTCTACCCTTTTCGATGACCGCGAAGCCTTCAATGCCATGTTGCTGGAGCGCATTTACCGCCTGCGCGAGAGCGACCCGCGCGGCGTCAACAACACCAATGTGAAAGGCTGGCAGAGCCCCAACATTCTGCAGGACCTTCCTGAGTTCAACGACATCAACCTGCGTATCCTGCAGGTGTGCGACAAAATCGGCGATTCCCTGAAATTCAATCAGAACTTCGAATACAGGCATCAGGCCTGGGTAAACCTCAGTCCGCCCGGTGCCTTCAACAAGCTGCACTTCCATGCCAACTGCCACTTCAGCGGCGTCTACTATGTCAGCCTGAAGGCGCCCGAGTGCGGCAGCATCTATTTCCGCGACCCGCGTGTGGCATCTCGCATGATGACCTACCCGATCGACACGGCCACGGACTTTACCGCCGAGGAAATCCGCATGCGTCCGGAAGAAGGAAGGATGTATGTGTTCCCGGGCTGGCTGGAACACGGCGTGGAAGAGAACATGAGCGACCGCGACCGCGTCAGTATCAGCTTCAACGTGGCGGCGTTTCCAAAACGCTGAGTCATGTACAAGCGCAAACTGTACTTCTTCGCCACGAGCTTCGCCGGGGCACTGATCGTGACGCTGATCGCCACCGCGATCGCGGCGCAGATCACCCGGCAGAACCTCGAGCAGACCACCATGGCGCAGTCGCTGCTGGGTGAGCATTTGACACTGTCCAGCGTCTCCTACCGGCTGTTCAAGCAGCTTACCGACGAGCTGATCTTCGGACGCAATGCCAATCAGGCAGAGGTGCGCAACAAGGAGAACCAGATCGAGGCGTCGCTGGCCCGCATCCGCGAGCTGGAATTGCAGCAGCGCGAAGCGCTGGGCGTGGAAGTCACTCAGGGCAGCGTCGAAGACACCGAGGATCTTGCGGCACTGCTGGACAGCATCATCGCGGAGTTTCGTGCCATCGTGGCCAGCGAGGACTCGGCGCCACTGAGTTCTCAGGGCCGGGTGCAGCGGCTGCTCGAAGTCACCATCGACAATCAGTTCCGCGAAGCCATTGATTCAGCCGTGCGCCGCCAGAGCACCGTGGTGGCCAGCATCAACGCCCGCATTGATACTCTCAACACAGCCATTGTCTGGTTCACCGTGGCCTTTGGCCTGGTGACCATTCCTCTGGTGGTGCTGGCCTGCACCTGGCTGCTGAACCAGCTCTACAAACCACTGGATGCCATCCGTTATGGTGCCGAGGCTATCGCCATCGGCAAGTACACACACCGTCTTCCCGAAACGCTGGACAAGGAATTCCAGCAGATCGTGCTGGCCTTCAATTCCATGGCGAGCCAGCTCTCAGAGCACGAATCCAAGGCCGGGCAGTCACTGCGCCAACTGGAGATCGCCGTGGAGCAGCGCACACGGGAACTCACAGAGGCCAATCAGCGACTGACGTCCATCGACTCCAAACGACGGCAGTTTCTGGCGGACCTCAGCCACGAGCTGCGCACCCCGCTGACGGTAATCCGTGGCGAGGCTCAGGTCACCTTGCGCCACAGCGCGGTGGACAGCGACTCCTACCGGCAGACGCTGGACACCATTCTGGCCCAGGCCGTGGGCCTGAGCCGACTGGTGGACGATTTGCTGCTGCTGGCCCGGGCCGAGATCAGCCAGCTGACACTGGACGTGGAGCCCTGCGAACTGAACCACTGGCTGACGCAGCAAGCATCGCACTGGACGAAAGTCGCACAGTCTCATCATTTTCAACTTGTGCTGACGCACCCCGACTCGCCGCTGAGCGTCCGGGCTGACGCACAGCGTCTGGCCCAGGTGCTGGCGATCCTCATCGACAATGCCATCAAATATTCCCCGCCAGGCAGCACCATCACGCTGCGCGCGGGACTCGCCGGCCAAAGGGCCTGCATCGCCGTGCAGGATGAAGGTGAAGGGATTGCGCCAGCCGATCTCGGGGCGATTTTCGAGCGCTTCGTGCGCCTGCACCGACGGGGCGATGGCGCGGGACTGGGCCTGGCCATCGCGCGCACCATCATCGAGGCCCATGGTGGCGAGATCACGGTGGATTCGGTGCTGCACAAGGGCTCGCTGTTTTCGCTGTGGCTGCCACTGGGGAAAACATCGTGAAAATTCTGCTTGCCGACGACGAGAAACCCCTGCTGAGCTTTCTGGAACGCGGCTTGCGGGCGGAGGGTCATGAATGCATCTGCACAAGCCAGCTGCACGAGGTGAGTGTGCTTGCGCGTCAGCACGCCCCGGATGTCATCATTCTGGACAGATTGTTCGACGAGGAAGACAGTCTCCGAATTCTGGAGGACCTGCGCCGTAGAGTCCCGGATGCCATGATTCTTCTGCTCAGCGCGCTGGACGACGTCAGCGAACGCGTGGCTGGCCTCAAGCAGGGCGCGGACGACTATCTGTGCAAGCCTTTCGACTTCGAGGAGCTGCTGGCGCGCATTGAATCCCTGGCACGGCGTGCAGGTGAAAAAATCCAGCGGGAACACCCCCCGCTGGCAATCGGCCTGTTGCGTCTTGATCGGGAAAATCGCCTGGCGTTTCGCGACGGGAAGGAACTGGTGCTGACCCGCATCGAATTTGATCTGCTTCTGTATTTCGCGGAGAACCGCGGCAAGGTGCTGTCGCGGGAACGCATCCTGAACCGCGTCTGGGACAGTCAGTCAGACCC
>CAYWMC010000292.1:0-3467 GCA_964459345.1 uncultured Klebsiella sp.
CACAGCAGGGCCCGCTCCCACAGCAGGGCCCGCTCCCACAGCAGGGCCCGCTCCCGCAACAGGTCCTGCAGGCGCTGGCTGAGCTGCGCCGGCAGATCAGCCACCACGATTTTCTGTATCACTCCCTCGATGCTCCGGAAATTCCCGATGTGGAATACGACCGCCTGTTCGCACAGCTGGAGCAGCTTGAGAGGCAGTATCCCCAGCTCGTCACCCCCGATTCTCCTACCCAGCGGGTTGGCAGTGCGCCTCTGAGCGGTTTCGTGCAGGTGAGTCATGCCGTGCCGATGATGTCCCTGGCCAAGGTGTTCGACGAGGAGGACCTGGTGGACTTCGAAGCCCGTATCCAGAAGCGTCTGGACAGCGATGCCCCGATTGTCTACAGCTGCGAGCCCAAGATCGATGGCGTTGCCGTCAGCCTGCTTTACGAAGAGGGCCTGCTGGTACGTGCCGCGACCCGTGGCGACGGCGTGACCGGCGAGGACATCACCCACAACGTGCGCACCATCCGTGATGTGCCGCTGCGTCTGCCGGCCAATCCGCAGGCGGGTGAGGCGGCTCCGGCTGTGCCGCGTCGTCTGGAAGTGCGCGGCGAGATATACATGAGCCGTTCCGGCTTCGAGGCCGCCAATGCCCAGGCTGTGGCTACGGGCGGCAAGACCTTCGTGAATCCCCGCAATGCCGCTGCCGGCACCCTGCGTCAGCTCGACCCGCGCATCGCCGCGTCGCGCCCTCTGCGCATGTTCTGCTATGGCGCCAATATTCTGGACAGCGCGGATGCCTTGCCATGGCAGACGCTGACCGCCACGTTTGCCTGCCTGCAACAGTGGGGATTCGTGGTGAACCCCGAGCGGCAGACCGTCAGCGGTGTGGCGCAGTGTCTGGCGTTTGCACACGCGCTGCTGGCAAAACGCGCCGGGCTGGACTACGAGATCGATGGCGCCGTGATCAAGGTGGACCGGCTGCAGCTGCAGGCGGAACTGGGCTTCAACGCCCGCACGCCGCGCTGGGCAATGGCCTACAAGTTCCCCGCCGAGGAAGTTGCCACCGAGGTGCGGGACGTGGAGTTCCAGGTAGGCCGCACCGGCACCATTACCCCGGTAGCCAGGCTGGAGCCGGTCTTCGTGGGCGGTGTCACCGTTAGCAATGCCACGCTGCACAACATGGCCGAGATTGCGCGTCTGGGCCTGCGTATTGGTGATCGCGTGATCATCCGCCGCGCAGGGGATGTCATTCCCAAGGTGGTGAAGGTCTACCAGGACGACCCCGGCGCTGACAGTCCGCGTGCTGAACGCCGCGAGATTCTGATGCCATCCCTGTGTCCCGCCTGTGGTTCCGCCGTGGAGCCCGACGGCGACATCCTGTTCCGCTGCAGCGGCGGCCTTGTGTGCCCGGCTCAGCGCAAGGAAGCCATCCGTCACTTCTGCGCGCGGGGCGCACTGGACGTCGAGGGGCTGGGTGACAAGCTGGTGGAACAACTCGTGGATGGCGGCCTGATTCACGACGTGGCCGATGTGTTCCACCTGCAGCACGCCCAGCTGGCAGCCCTCGAGCGCATGGGCGACAAGTCGGCTGCCAACCTGATCGCGGCCATCGACAAGGCCCGCAGCACCACCTTGCCGCGCTTCCTGTTTGGCCTGGGCATTCCCGAGGTGGGGGAAGCCACGGCGCTGGCCCTGGCGAGTCATTTCGGCAGTCTCGAGGCGCTGCTCGCCGCCGATACAGCGGCTCTGGAGAGCGTTGCGGATGTCGGGCCCATCGTCGCGGCGCGCGTCGAACACTTCCTGCAGCAACCAGCCAATCGCGATGTCATTGCCAGGCTGCGCGAGGCCGGCGTGCACTGGACTGATCAGGCAGTGGTGGCGCAGTCCGATGTGCTGGCTGGGCAGATTTTCGTGCTGACAGGCACGCTCGAGCGCATGACCCGGGACGACGCCAAGGCGCGCCTGCAGTCCCTCGGCGCCAAGGTGGCGGGCAGTGTGTCGAAGAAGACGAACTGGGTCGTCGCCGGCCCCGGCGCCGGCTCGAAGCTGGACAAGGCCGTGGAGCTGGAAGTGCCGGTGATGGATGAAGACGCCTTCATGGCCTTTCTGGCGGAGCACGGGAAGTGAACAGCGCAGCCGGCCGGTCCATCGCTAGTCACGTCCCCTGGAGTCCCGGCGCCATGCGTTCATCCCTGCTGATCATTCTGATGTCTCTGACACTCAGTGCCTGTCTGAGCACCCCGGCTCGCAGTGTCGACAACGTCTGTTCGCTCTTTGACGATCAGCGCGCCTGGTTCCGTGCGGCAGAGCAGAGTCAGCAGCGCTGGAACGTGCCTGTCGGTGTTTCCATGGCCTTCCTTTATCAGGAATCCGGCTTCCGTTCCCGCGCCAGACCAGCCCGATCCCGCATTCTGTGGGTGATTCCCGGGCCGCGTCCGTCAGATGCCTTCGGCTATGCCCAGGCCCTGGACAGCACCTGGGATGATTACCGCGAGTCCACCGGCAACCGCCTGGCCCGGCGCAGCAACTTCGCCCATGCCGTGGACTTCGTGGGCTGGTACAACGCCAACAGCATGCGGCGCAACAATATCGCCCGGGACGACGCCCGCAATCTCTATCTGGCCTATCACGAAGGCAATACCGGATTCGCCCGTGGCACCTATGCCGGCAAGCCGTGGTTGCTGGAGGTCGCCGACACGGTGCAGCGCAATGCACAGCGCTATCAGGCGCAATACGAACAATGTGCCCCGGCCCTGCGGCAGAGCTGGTGGCAACGCATATTCAGTTGAAGACAGGTGAACGCATGAACTGGTGGGGCAAGGTATTGGGCGGAACTTTCGGGTTCGTGATGGGCGGACCTCTCGGCGCGGTGCTGGGCGCTGCGCTGGGCAATTATTTCGACAAAGGCATGGCGGGCGTGGATGCCGACCCGGCACTGGGCGCCCAGGGCACCGAGCGGGTACAGACGGCGTTCTTCACGGCGGTGTTCTCCATGATGGGACACGTGGCGAAGGCGGATGGCCGGGTCAGTCCCGACGAGATATCCCTGGCGCAACAGGTCATGGATCAGATGCGCCTGCAGCCCGAACAACGCAAGCTGGCCATCGGCTTGTTCGAACAGGGCAAGCAGCAACAATTTCCCTATGCGCAAGTGCTGGAGCAGTTCCGTCGCGAGTGTCTGCGGCGCCGCAATCTGATTCAGATGTTTCTGGAAATTCTGACAGCCACGGCGCTGGCCGACGGCGCCATGGACCCGGCAGAGCGACGCGTGCTGGATGGCATAGCAGTCAGTCTTGGGGTGTCGCAGGCCGAATACGATCGTCTGGTGATGCGCATGAACGCGCAGTTTCGCTTCAGCACGGACGCGCGCCCACAGGACAAGCTTCAAGACGCCTACAAGGTGCTGGGGCTGGAAAGCAGTGCCGAGACAGCCGAGGTGAAGAAGGCTTATCGCAAACTGATGAGCCAGCATCATCCTGACAA
>CAYWMC010000293.1:0-3466 GCA_964459345.1 uncultured Klebsiella sp.
TTGTAGAAATCTGCCCGCGCCACCTGCAGCATGAAGCGCAGCAGCACCGCGAGGATGAACAGCCCCCCGAGTGTGTTGACCAGCAGATAGCCGACGTTACCAATAGCACCCATACGATTCTCTCACCTGTGTTTGTGTGTCAGCCCGCCAGTTCCACGGAGCGCTTCTGCGCGGCGAACAGCGCCTGTTCTACCACAGCGCGGAAGTCTGCGCCTTCGAAGCTGCGAATGGCGGCTTCCGTGGTGCCGCCGGGAGAGGTCACCCGGCGGCGCAGTTCATCCGGCGCCACATCGCTGCCGGCGGCCAGTTTCGCTGCGCCCAGTGCAGTCTGCAAGGTGAGCTGACGGGCCAGCTCGGGCGCCAGGCCCATGGCCACGCCGGCCTGCTCCATCGCCTCCATCAACAGGAAGAAATACGCCGGACCGCTGCCTGAGAGCGCCGTGACGGCATTGATGGCGTCTTCGTCAGGCAGCCAGGCGCTGGTGCCCACGGCTGCCAGGATGGTCTCGGCCAGGGCACATTGCCCCGGTGTGGTGTTGGCATTGGCAAACAGTCCGGTGGCGCCTTCCAGCACCAGGGCCGGCGTGTTGGGCATGCAGCGCACAATGGCCCGCTCGCTGCCCAGCCAGGCTTCCAGGCTGCGCAGGGGGATGCCGGCAGCAATGGAAATGATCAGGGCGCCGGGCTTGAGCGCCGGGCGCAAGGCCTCGCATACGCCTGCCATGCCCTGGGGTTTGACCGCCAGCAGCACGACGTCGGCATGCGCCGCCACCTCGGCCATGCTGCCGGTGCGGATGCCGCATTCCGTCTGCAGCTGTTCCAGTTTGGCCGCGTCCAGATCACATGCGGCGATCTGCTGTCCCGGCACACCCTTGGCAATGAGGCCACGGATCAGGCTGTTTGCCATGTTGCCTGCGCCGATGAAGGCGATCCTGCTTTTGTTCACGTACGTCTCCAGTATTGCCAGCCGGCGATCCTGCCGGTGGGGGAAATTCAAGTGCTGGCCATTCTAGCCTAAAGGCCCCGGAAGGAGCACCCCGGGCAACCGGAGGGGCGAGCTACTCGGGCAAGGCCAGCACCACGGCCGACTCGTCGAGGGCTGCCACGGCTGGTCGCCCTGTGCGCAGTCCGGAATTTTCCTCGAAGAACCCCACCAGATGCTGGCCGCAGCCCAGCGTCAGGCCGGCCTCCAGAGTACTGGCGCTGCGGCGTGACACGGTGCCGCGCAGCACATTGGTGCCGCTGCGCTGCGGCAGCTCCGGGGCCATCGTCACCGCTGCCGCTTTGCACAGAGCCAGGACTGGCAGGCCGGGTGCCAGTCCCAGCAGCTCCACACTCTCTTTGGTCAGACGTGCGTGCAATGGCGCACCGTCGGGCAGCACCAGGGACACGCGCTGCACGCCTTTGCCTTTGCTCAGCGCCGCCACGGTGCAGCGCAGCTGGTTGCGCATGCTGGTGCGCAGGCCCAGTGTGACCTGGGGCTGCCCGGGGCTGTTCATCTCGTGTGCCACCGCCGTGCGAGCTGCCTGCATGCGTTCGGCGGCCAACAGCAGGTCGGTGCCGGCCTGAGTCAGACGCGCACCACCCCCGCCCGCGCCCCCCACCACTTTTTCCAGCAGCGGCGTGCCGGCCAGATTGGTCAGGGTTTCCACGGCCTGCCACGCGGCCTTGTAGCTGACGCCCGCCCCGCGAGCCGCCTCTGAAATCGAGCCAGCAGTGGCGATCCGGCGCAGGATGTCCAGGCGCTTGTCGGCATGGCGATCGCCCAGGGCGTCGCGCAGCACAGGTTTTCTTTCTGCCATATTGATCCCGCAAGCCGGTATGGCTATGCTAGCGCTATTCCAATTATGAATAGCGAGTCATGGGTCATGAATGTGATCAGCCAAAGTTTGTCAGATCGTTGTGAGCGCGAGTCTAGCACGCCGGAAATTGCCAGCGACACGCCATCAGTCGCCGCGCTTTCCGCCGCCATTCTCCTCGCTCTGGCCGCCTGGTCGCCCGCCGAGGCACAGTCCGCAGAGGATGGCAGTGAGGCCCGCGAGAGCCGCATCGTCGAAGTGCTGGTCAGCGCCCGGCGCCGCGACGAGAACCTGCAGAGCGTGCCGTCCGCCATCTCGGCGCTCAACGGCGATCTGCTGGACGCTGCGTACACTGTGAACACCCGCCAGCTGAGCGAGCTTGTCCCCTCGCTGTATTACAACTCCGCCAACCCGCGCAACACGGCCTATACCATCCGCGGTCTCGGCTCGAATTCGCTGTCCATCAGTGCTGCCAATGACGGGATGGAGCCAGGTGTCGGTTTCTATGTCGATCAGGTCTATCACGCCAGGCCCGCCACAGCGTCTTTTGACTTTACCGACATCGAACGCGTGGAAGTCATGCGTGGCCCCCAGGGCACCTTGTTCGGCAAGAACACCACGGGCGGAGCGATTCATGTGCTCAGTCGCGCACCGGTGTTCGTGCCCGAGCTGGCCGGCGAAGTGAGCGTGGGCGACAACCAGTATCTGCAGGCACGCAGTTCCGTGTCCGGGCCGCTGACGCAGCGGGTGGCCGGGCGCCTGTCGGCGCAGATCAGCCAGCGCGACGGCGTGCTGCGCAATGTGCGCACGGGCCATGACCTGAACGATGTCGACAACTATGCCGTGCGCGCGCAGCTGCTGTTTGAGGCAACGCCGGCACTGTCGCTGCGCCTGACGGCCGATGCGTCCGATCTGGACTCCGCCTGCTGCACCCAGAACTTCCTGCGCGTGGGACAGAGCAAGCGCAGCGCGGCGCGACAGTTCCCGGCGCTCTCGGCGGGGCTGGGTTATGAACCGCCCAGTCGGGATGTCTACGACAGGCTGCTGGACATCGACATCGAACCCATGATCGACACCCAGGACGGCGGCGTGTCTCTGATTGCCGACTGGCAGATTGGCGAGGGCACCATCACCTCGGTCAGCGCCTGGCGCTATTGGGACTGGGATGTGGGCAATGACCGGGACTATACCGGCATTCCCATCCAGACCGTGCAGCGCATTCCCTCGCGGCAGGATCAGTACAGCCAGGAACTGCGCTATGCCTCGGACACGACGCAGCGCCTGCGCCACGTGAGCGGGCTCTACTGGTTCGAGCAGGACATCGGCGGCAGTCCCACCAGCATCTACGGCCCCGAGGCTGCGTACTGGCTGCTGAATCAGGCGAACTTCAGCGTGCCGCTGCCACGCAATCTGCTGGATGGCTACGGGCAGCGCGGCCGTTCGCAGTTCGACATGCGCAGTGTTGCCGCGTTCTCGGAATTGAACTATGACCTGGCACCGTCGCTGGTCGCGACAGTCGGCCTGCGCTATACCCACGAAGACAAGCAGGGCTCCTACATGACGCAGGTCAGCGGCGGCCCCAGCCTGGTGGGTCTGCCTGCCGCGACGGTCGCGGAACTGACCCGTGCCAGGTTGTCCATCTTCCGGCCGCAGGACTACAGCGCTGA
>CAYWMC010000294.1:0-3466 GCA_964459345.1 uncultured Klebsiella sp.
GGCCGGCGATCTCAAGTGCCGAGCTGCCGCCGTTGGAGACTCCGACGAGCAGCGTCTTGCCGACCTCGATGGCGGGGTAGCGCTGCAGCTTCTCTATGACTTCGGGAATCTTCTCGCCGTTCTTGCCGAAGAAGGCGTTCTCGTCCGGCGCCACCGGCACGGCAATCACCCAGCCGCGGCTGGCCAGTTCATAACCCAGCCAGAACTGTGCGCGGACGATGTATTCATTGGCGACGCCCCCCGACATCAGCACGGTGAGAGGCCATGGTCCCTCCCCGTCGGTCTTGGGGTAGAAAAGAAAGACCTTCACGGTGCTGCCGTCCTCGAGCACGATGCGTTCCTCCGTGGCATGAAGCATGCCGGGAAGCAGCAGGAGCAGGAATGTCAGGGCGCGCAGGAACATGATCGTGGTCGTTCACACAGGAGGATTGCTTCGGAGTCTAGCAGCAAATCCGGAAAGGCAAGTACAGATTCGACAGAACGTCAGCGGCTTGGGGTTGACTCGCCGTTTTGCGCGGACGTGTCGATGTCGCGCTGCAGGCGCACCCTGACCGACTTGAAACCCGGCGTCTGACTGCGCGGGTCGGTCTGCAGCGGGACCAGGGCGTTGGCTTCCGGGAAATACATCAGCAGATTGCCGCGGCGGATGTCGAAGGGCTTGACCTTCAGGCCGCTGAGCCTGCCTGTGGCATTTTCGAGGCTTACGCGCGTGTCTTCGGTCAGACCGGCCGCCCGCATGTCGGCAGGATGCATCATGACAATGTGCCGCTCCGTCTGGCCCCGGTACACATCCTTGTCCGTATACACAATCGTGTTGAACTGACCTTCGCTGCGCACCGTGCTCAGGGTGAACTCCGAGGCGAGCGGACGTTGGCGGCCGGCGTCGCTGCGTGGCACCCGAAAGTGCGCTCGCCCGTCGGGCGTCGGGAATGTCGGCGCCGCAAGGCTGCGTCCTGCCACGTGAAATTCTGACTTCGTGGCATCGATCTCGCCCAGTGCCTCGTAGCCGGGAATGATCCTCGCGATGGCCCTGCGGATCTCGCGGTGCTGCGCAAAGGGGGCAAAGTCCAGAATTTCCGGGGCAATGACCTGCGCGGCGATGGCGCTGAGAATCTGCACTTCCGAGCGCAGCCCTTCGATGCGTTCGAAGCCACCGTCACTGAGGCGCACGAAATTGAACATGGATTCCTGGGTGGTCGGCTGCGTTTCCTCGTCACGCACACGGATCGGCAGCACGATGCATTCTTCCCCCAGCCCGTGCACATGGCTCAGATTCAGCGTGGAATTGATCTGCACCTTGAAGGGGATGGAGGACAGTGCAGCGGCCGCGAAGCTGCTGTCCGGACTGGCGGCGTAGAGATTGCCCCCCAGCAGAAACGCCACATCCACGTCTCCTGCCAGTGCCGCGCGCATGCAGGCAAGGGTGTCCATGCCGGATTCCGTGGGCAGACGCACACCCATGCTTGATTCGATACGTTCGAACACCTGCTGCTTGAGTGCCGGAGTCACACCCATGGAGCCGACGCCCTGCACATTGCTGTGACCCCGCAGTGGCAGCAAGCCCTTGCCGGGGCCGCCCAGCATGCCGCGCAGCAGCGCCAGGTTGCTGATGGCCTCGACATTCTCCACGCCATGGGTGTGATGGGTGATGCCCATGCCCCAGCTGAATACGCAGTGCCGGCTGTCTTGATAGCGCTGTGCCAGCAGGCGGATCTGCGCTTCATCCACGCCCGCTTCTGCGCACAGGTCCGGCCAGGACAGTGACTGCAGATGGGCCGCGTAGTCGTCGAATCCCAGGCAGTGCTGCGCAATGAAGTGCCTGTCCTCGCCACCGTTCTCCAGAACCGCCTTGGCGATGCCCTGCAGCAGTGCCAGGTCGCCTCCGACGTGCGGCTGCACATACTGCGAGGCGATCGGGGCGCCGCCAACAATCATCGAACGCAGATTGCTTGGCGATGCGAAGCGCAGAAGTCCGGGCTCGCGCGCAGGGTTGATCACAATCACCTGGCCGCCACGCCGCCGGCATTCGATCAGCACCTTCAGGAAGCGCGGATGATTGGAGGCCGGATTGGCGCCGATGACGAAGAAGGTGTCTGCCTGCGGCAAGTCCTGATACTGCACTGTTGCCGTGCCAGTGCCGATGGCAGCCTGCAGCCCCACGCCGGAAGCCTGATGGCAGTAGTAGGAACAGTTGTTCACATGATTGCTGCCGTATACCCGCGCGAACAATTGCAGAATGAACGCGGCTTCATTGGACGAGCGGCCAGAGGCATAGAAGAAGCTGCGCTGCGGTGGCGTGCTGCGCAGGCGCGTGGCGATGCGAGTGATGGCCTCATCGTAACTGATGACCTGATAGCGATCCGCCCCGGGCCCCTTGTAGAGCGGATGAGCAAGGCGGCCGAGTGCTTCGAGCTCCCGGCCGCTGAGCTGCGCCAGTTCCGTCAGGGTGTTGTCTTCGAACAGGGCGCGGGGGATGGCGGGGCGCAGGTCGCTGGATTGTGCCTGGATGTTCTTGTTGCAGATCTCGATGCCAGCATTGTGCTCATTGTGCAGTCCGCCGCGCTGGCCGCCCGTGCCGAAGGCGCAGGCCTTGCAGGTATTCTTCGAGCGCACGGCTTCGGCCAGGCGGCGCGGACCGACCTCGCCCGCAATGGACATTACATAGCGCACCGCTTTGAGTCCCCCGCCCACGGGCAGGGACTTGTCATCGCGATCTTCTGCCGGGGGCTGCGTGCTCATGGGGATTCCTACAGACCGATCACTTCCATGCGTTCACTGGCTGCCACTGTCACACGCACGCCCTCCACCGTCGTGAAGGCGCGCGCTTCCAGCTGCTTCCTGCGTACCTCGTAGGTCACCGGCGCAGTGTTGCCTTCCCGGTGCAGCAGAATCTGCACCACCGTGTTGTCTTCCTGCCACTGCAGGTAATAAAGGTAGCCGCCCAGGCCCAGCATCAGGGCCAGGAACAGCCAGGCAGCAAAGCGATAGTCATTCAGAGCTGGGGCCGGGGCTGTCGCAGAGGTGCCGGGGAGACTGCGTCCGGCGGCGGCCGCTTCGTTGCGCTTGTGCTGACGCATCTGGCGGACCCAGACCAGGCCAAGCAGAACAATCGAGATGGTCAGAAGAATTTTGCCAAGCATGCTTTCATCCGCGCTGTCGTCCAGCCGGCATCATAGCAGCGGCCTTCGCGGGATAGCCAGCGCGCTGCCCGGGGCACAAAGCGCTGATTGTGGCGGCCGCCCGGGCAGTGCCATAATAGCCGCCCACACTCGCCGGCACCCACCGATGCTCCTTGAGCGAGAAAATTCTTGAAGAAAAACAAAGAGGGAGAGCCATGAAAGCCGTTGGAGTCCACAATTCACTGCCAGTGACAGATCCGCAGGCCCTGCAGGACGTCGAGATCCCCGCCCCCGTCGCAACAGGGCGCTTACTGCTGGAGCGCGTACGCGCTGTTTCTGTGAACCCG
>CAYWMC010000295.1:0-3430 GCA_964459345.1 uncultured Klebsiella sp.
GGGCGCGTGCTCATGCGTGCCGGGAACTCCAGGATGTCCACGGCATAGGGCTGCAGCGGTTCGTGCAGCGGCTGGGCGTTGGCGCGCAGCACCGCGGCATTGGGCAGTGGCTGCTGCTGGGCAATGATCACGCGATTGCCCGAGCCGCTCATCTTCATGTTGAAGAACTCACCGAACACGGCGCGGTAGGTCTCGGACTCATGGTCGTACAGCGCACTGGTGGAGAAGGTATTGGCGACCACCACGCCCTCTGGCGTGAGGATCTGCTTCACTTCTTCCAGAAATTCCTGGGTCAGCATGTGCTCGGGAATGTACTCGCCGGTAAAGGCATCCAGCACGATGAAGTCGAACTTGCGGCCAGCCAGTCCGGCGCGCTTGATGAAGACACGGGCATCCACCACGTGGGTGCTGACCTTGTCGTTCTCGACATAATTGAAGAAATCCCGGGCCACATTGACCACAGCCTGATCGATCTCCAGCACTTCGATATTGGCATTGGGGTACATCTCGTGCAGCGCCGTTGGCAGCGTGCCGCCGCCGAGTCCGGCAATCAGGATGTTCTGCGGATTCGGGTTCACCAGCAGGCCGGCCATGGTCATCTTGGCGTAGTGGAACACAAACTCACGGGGGTTGGCGGTGTTCATGCAGGTCTGATTGCGCTCGCCGCGCACGGCATTGAACAACAGGCAGCGCCGGCCACCCTCTTCGGTCACGAAGATGTTGCGGTAGACGGAGCGCTCTTCATGCAGCACCTCTGCCGCATTCACCTGAATGCCCACCAGAGCCAGCAGCATGACACCGGCCTGGCGCCAGCCGCGAACCAAGTCTTCAATTCTCATAGCGATGTACTCCGGCAGTGTCTTTCACGGAAAGGCGGTGGACGATGGTGACTGCAGCGCCGCAGAGCAGCAGCGCGGCAATGGAGCCCCACATGATCTGGTCAATCTCGAACCAGAGCACGAAATAGAACGAGGTCATCAGGGTGCCCAGGGCACTGCCCAGGGTGGACACGAAATACAGCAGGCCGGCCATGCGTCCGCTGTTTTCCTCCGAGCTCACCAGCAGGCGGATGGAGTACGGCGACACCATGCCCATGAAGAAGATCGGCAGAAAGTACAGAAGCGTGGCCGCCACCAGCGAGCCATAGCGCGGGTCTTCGATGCTCAGGAACACCTGGGTCATTGTCCACTCCCCCACGAAGATGATGGGCAGCGACAGAATGGCGGCGAGCAGGAAGAACAAAGCGAAGGTATTCGGATTGGGATTGCGGGAAGACAGCCGCCCGCCCCACAGATAGCCCAGGGACAGTGACAGCATGAAAATGGTGATGATGCTGCCCCAGACATACACGCTGGTGCCGAAATAGGGCGACAGCACGCGGCCACCGAGCAGCTCGATCGTCATGATCACAAAGCCGTTGATGAAGCCGGCACACACGATGATGTTCTGCATGAGAGCTTTTCTGGAGGTTTCAGACACGCTGGATTCTTCTTGTTGGTGGTGGGTGGACGGTCTTGGGAGCCTGAAAATACGTTATCTCCTGAGCAGAATCAAGGAAGCAAGGCGAGCCTGTCCGCGGCTGGCAGCGCTCTGCAGCCCCGTCAGCGATAGGTGATCTTCCCCCGCAGTCCCGGTTTCTCCAGATGCGCCAGTGCATTGAACTGCACCAGCGACAGCTTGCCGTCGCCATAGCGCAGGCGCGTCACCGAGCTGTTGTTGACCATCCAGTTGGTGGCGATGACCTGGGCATCCGGCAGTGCCAGCGCGCGTTGCAGTGCCAGCGCAATCACCCCGCCCGAGGTCGAGACCAGCACACGACTTCCCTGCGGATGCCTGGCCGTCAGTTCATCCATAGCGCCGTGCACACGGGCCTGAAAGTCCCGCCAGGGCTCGAACCCGACATCCTCTGAGCCGGGCAGCAGCGTGCCTGCAATCCAGTGCGCCGTGGCGCCTTCGAAGACACGTTGAAACACCGCGCGGTCGTGGATGGGGAGGCTGAGCGGTTCACTGGCCGGATGATGATCGCGCAGGTAGATGTTGATCAGCGGCATGCCGTCGTATTCGTTGAAGCCGGTGTGAATACGGGGGTCGCCCGCCTCGGCGTCCACCAGCGGACGCAGAATCTGAGCCGTTTCGCGCTGCCGCAGCAGCTGACCACTGTAGAGGTGATCGAAGCGCTCGCCGTTCTCGTGCCAGTGCGCGGCAAGCAGGCGAACCTGTTCTTCGCCCAGCGGGCTCAGCTTGTCGTAGGACTGCGCGCCGAACGAGGCCTGGCCATGCCGCACAAAGATCAGTTCACTCACGCAGCATCAGCCTTGCAGACGCGCAAATCGCGCAGTGTGGAAATCGGTATTGCCGAACAGCAGCTCGATGGCGGTGAGGCGCTTGAAGTAGTGGCTGACGTCCAGCTCGTCGGTAATGCCGATGCCGCCATGCAGCTGCACCGCCTCCTGCCCGACCTTGCGGGCCGCCCGCCCGACGCGGCTCTTGGCAGCGGACACAGCACGCTGCTTCTGCGGCTCGGGCACGTCGGAGTCCAGCGTCATCGCGGCCATCATCACGATGGAGCGTGCCAGCTCGCATTCGATGAACATGTCGGCCATGCGATGCTGCAGCGCCTGAAAGCTGCCAATGGGAACGTCGAACTGGCGGCGGGTCTTGCTGTACTCGACAGTCTTGTGCAGCAGAGTATCCATGGCGCCGGCGGCTTCTGCACATACGCACAGCGTGGCGCGGTCGATGACTTGTTGCAGCGCGGGCAGTGCCGCATGCGGCGCACCCAGCATGGCACTGACAGGCACCTGCACGTTCTCGAAGCGAAGCTGTGCGGCGCGGTGGCCGTCCACCGTCGTGTAGTCGCGGCGCACAATGCCCGCGCTGTCTGCAGGGATCATCAGCACGGAGACGCCCGCGGCATCGCCCTCATTGCCAGCCGTGCGCACCGACACCAGCAGCATCTGCGCAGCCGGCCCGTTGAGCACCAGCACCTTGCTGCCATTCACCAGGTAGTGCCCGCCCATGTTCTGTGCCGTGGTCGCGATGCCGGCCAGATTGTAACGGCCACTCGCTTCATAAAGTGCACAGGCCAGCTGCAGATTCCCTCCCATTAGCTCAGGCAGCAGGGCCTCTTTCTGTGCAGGCGTGCCCAGCGCACTGAGCAGCCCGCCGCCCATGACGACACCAGTTACGAAGGGTTCGACCACCAGGGCCTTGCCGAACTCGTCCATCAGCACCATCAGGTCAGTGGCCAGTCCACCGAAACCCCCATCGGCTTCCGCGAACGGCACTGTCAGCCAGCCCAGCTCGGCGAACAGCGCCCAGTGCTGTGCGCTGTAGCCTTGCGCGCTGCCAAGAATGGCGCGGCGCGCGTCGAACGCGTAATGGCGCTGCACGAATTTCTGCACGCTTTCCTGCAGCATCTGCTGCTCGT
>CAYWMC010000296.1:0-3425 GCA_964459345.1 uncultured Klebsiella sp.
TGGCGGCGCAGATCCGCGCCACGGGCGGTCAGGCGGTGGCCATCGCCTGCAACATCAACTACAAGGAGCAGCTGCGGCATCTGGTGGACGAGAGCGTCCGCCAGCTGGGCCAGATCGACGTGCTGGTGTGCAACGCGGCATTGAACCCCTGGTACGGTCCCTCCCAGGACATGCCCGATGACGCCTTCGACAAGATCATGCATGCCAATGTCGGCAGTGCCCACCGGCTGTGTCAGCGGGTGCTTCCGGGCATGGCAGCGCGGGGCGGGGGAGCAGTGATCATCGTGTCGTCGATAGCCGGCATCAAGGGCACCTCCGTGCTGGGGGCCTATGGCATTTCCAAGGCGGCGGACATGGCGCTGGCGCGCAATCTGGCGGTGGAATGGGGGCCGCACAATGTGCGTGTCAACTGCATCGCACCCGGGCTGGTGCGGACGGATTTCGCGCGTGCGCTCTGGGAAAACCCTGATACCTATGCGGCGACGGTCGCCAGCTACCCATTACGCCGCATCGGCGAGCCGGACGAGATTGCCGGGGCCGCGATCTTTCTGGCATCAGCGGCCGGCAGTTTTACGACGGGACAGACCCTGGTAATCGATGGCGGTGGCACCATCGCCGGCTGAGGGCTGGCTCAGGAGAGCCAGTCGAAGTGGCGGGTAAGGGCGGTCAGCTTGAAGCCACGGGTCTGCTCGATAGCCTCCGGATTGGCGTTGTTCTGCACGGCAGGGCCCTGCAGCACCTTGGTCTGGAAGGTGTCCAGATCGAACATCACCAGACTGGCCCGCTCGTCCATGGGCAGCAGGGACGCCGGCGCCAGGCGCGGCGACTGGGCGAACAGCAGGGCGCGGTCCAGCGGTGACCATTGCAGGTTGTAGATGGTGTCCTGCGTGCTCAGCACGGCGACCGGGGAATTGGGCAGATCGGTGGAGCCCAGCAACAGGCTGGAGCCTTGTTCGTTGTAGCGCACCACGGCGAACAGGCGGCCATCGCTGGACACCACCGGCTGCATGCCAGACAGGGTGCTGAGCTCGGCACCGGCCACTGTGCCTTCAGCCTGCAGCGTGGCCGAGGCAGTCTCCATGCGTCCGCCCGCCAACTGATCGAAAGCGTCGGCATTGCTCAGACTGATATCCGCCAGGGCGAAATCGCCGTTCGCCGCAGGTGTATTGACCACTGCCAGCCCTTGCAAGCCCAGCGCCAGTACTGCCGTCAGGGCCAGACTCATGGCGCCGCCGAGCAGCGGACGGCTATAGGAACGTATGCGTGGTTGCGGCTGCACAGCAGCGAACTGCGCTGCCGGCTCCTGGCAGGCGCGAACGCGGCACGCTGCACTGAGGCGGTAGCCGGTCTTGGGTATGGTGTCGATCAGGGGAGCGCTGGTGCTGTCGGTTTCCAGCTTGCGGCGCAATTCCGAAACGGCGCGTGTCAGCGAGTTTTCGTTGACGATCACCCGGGGCCAGAGCTCCTCAATGAGAGACTCGCGTGTCAGCACACGGCCGGGTGTGGCCGCCAGCAGAGTCAGCAGGCGCATCAGACGTGGTTCCAGGGAACGCAGTTCCCCGCTGTCCAGATGCTGCAACTGCCGTGACTCGGGTTCCACACGCCAGCGCTCCAGCAGAAAGGGGGCGCTGCGCATTGTCAGAGCATTGTCGTCATAGGTGTTGTCGGCACTGCTGTCCATGTCATTCATCCCGGTTCTCTTGTCGATACCTTGTGTACGCGTTTTATCCGGATTTCCGTCCGGATGCCACTGCAATCTGCCCCTGCAACCCATTCTTCACATTTTCTGGATGAAAACTTCACGCTTTCTACAGGTTTTCCTGCCGCCGCGCCCCTAGAGTCTGTCCCACGAGTCGCAGCCTGGTCTGCCTCTCCCGGGTTTTATCCGAAGTCAGCTTACGCAAGAGGACATTCACATGAAGAAGCAAGTTGTCAGTCTGGTATTCATGTTGGGGCTGGGCGCAGTGGCATCAAGTCCGGCGCTGGCAGTCAGTGAAGAAGCGAGCAGCAACGGAGTTCCGTCGCTGGCACCCATGCTGGAGGAAGTCACGCCTGCAGTGGTCATCGTTTCCACCTCGCAGGCGACCAGGGCGCCCGATGCCTTGCGCTTTCTGGGCGAGGACGATCTGCGCCGCTTCTTCAATGATCAGCAGGGGCAGGCGAATTCACGGCCCGTGCGGGGCACTGGCTCTGGCGTCATCGTGGATGCCGAGAAGGGCTATATCGTCACCAATCACCATGTGATCGCCGATGCTGACGAGATCATGGTAACGCTGCAGGACGGTCGCGAGTACACCGCGAAGCTGCTGGGCAGTGATGCCAGCACGGATGTCGCCTTGCTGGAAATCGAGGGCGACCAGCTGCAGGAACTGGCGTTTGCCGACATCGACGACCTGCGCGTCGGTGACTATGTGGTGGCGGTGGGCAACCCGTTCGGCCTGGGTCAGACCGTGACGCAGGGCATCGTCAGCGCTCTGGGCCGCTCGGGCCTGAACAATGACAACTACGAGGATTTCATCCAGACGGATGCCGCCATCAACATGGGCAATTCGGGCGGCGCGCTGGTGGATCTGGAAGGCCGTCTGGTGGGCATCAACACCGCCATCATCAGCGGCACAGGCACCAATGCCGGCATCGCCTTCGCGGTGCCTGTCGACATGATTGCGTCCGTGGTGACCCACCTGGAGCGTGACGGCGAAGTGCGCCGCGGCCAGCTGGGTGTGCAGATTCAGGACCTGACTTCCGCCATGGAGACAGCCCTGCAGACAGGCGCCGGCAAGGGTGCTCTGGTGACCAGTGTGGTGCCGGGCAGTGCCGCCGAGGCGGCGGGCATCGAAGCCTCGGACGTGATCGTCGAGATTGATGGTCGCAAGATCGAAAGTGGCCGCGAGCTGCGCAATGTGGTCGGCCTGATGAGTCAGAATCAGGAAGTCGAGTTGCTGGTGTTCCGCGACGGCGAGAGCAAGCGGGTCAAGGCCGTGGTGAGCGGCGGTCAGCCCAGTGTGGCAGTCAATGCCCCGGATGAGGGGCGCCAGCTGGCCGATCCGGCCTACCAGGGCGCGCAGCTGCGCAGTCTCGACCAGAGCGCTGCTGCCGGCAAGGGCGGCGTGGAAGTGGTGAACGTGGCGCAGGGCAGTCCGGCCTGGCAGGCGGGTCTGCGCCCGGGCGATGTGATCTTCGAGGTCAATCGCAGTGAAGTGGCGACTCTGCAGGAATTCAATCAGCGCGTGGACGACGATGCGCCGGTGACAGCGCTGGGCGTGCTGCGCGAGAACCGCAGAATGCTGGTGATCATGTCGTGAAGGAAGGGTTCAGGTTGTGTGCTGTACCAGTGTAAATGGGAGGTAGCAGGTTTTTTGTCTGTGGCTGACTTTGGGCGGTTGCGGGGGGGCAGGGGGGCCCACCCTACCCGGAGGCGCGCGCCT
>CAYWMC010000297.1:0-1822 GCA_964459345.1 uncultured Klebsiella sp.
ACCCACTGGGTGATGGTGCTGATTTCTTCGTCGGACAGACGCCAGTCGCCCTGCAGATCCTGAATGCCGATGTGATCGTCATAGGAGTAAGGAGGCATTTCCTTGTTGGCAACGCGCATGCCGATCAGCGGTGCCCAGGGACGTACCTGCTCGAAGTTGGTGAGTTGCATCGGGCCGATGGCCCCTTCCCGGTGGCAGACAACGCAGTTGTCCGTAATGATCTGGGCAACGTGATCTGCATAGGTGATTGCCCCGGAGTCGATCGACAGGCCTGACTGCGCCTGTGCCTGACCATTCATTCCTGCTATGGCCAGAATGGCCAGTCCCAGCGCAGCTTTTCCTGTGTGCTTGATGCCCCACCGCTGTTTCGTGTGCATGTTCATCTCCTTTTCATCCCAGTTGTTGGCCATTTTCGCAGGGAAACTGCGCAGCCATTATTATTTGTATTTCAACAACTTGCCTTGGAATAAGGGGGGCTTGAATATCACAGGATGACAACATGCGGGACGCAAATCCGGTACAACGATATAAGACCTCTGGACCTTATGGCGCCGAATTTACGCCTGAGTATCAGAGAAAAGCAAACAGAGTTTGCATTGGCGACGTCCAGTTGCCCATGTTTTGCCGAACGACCGCTCGAATCGGCTTTCGCTCCTTGGTGTGAGGAGCGTTCTGAATCCTGCACTTTTCAGGGTGCCAGAATAGAAATCGGGCACCGCATGTCGCCACACGGCACCCGACCCTTACGAGGAGACTGCTACTGCTTATTGACCTGCGACCGAACGCTGCTTGGCGGCTTCACGCTGCGCCACGATCTCGGCATAGCCGGCATCGTCCAGGTGCGTGATGGCGATCCAGGCGTGGGTCATCTCATCAGCGGTGCGGCTGCCGGCAACCACCCAGAAGTCTGGATCAGGATTGTTCGGGTTGTTGGCGGTGTTGTCGTACCACTGCTTGATGACCAGCACGGCACCAGTGGGAAGCAGCGGAGCCACATCGGGCTCATACAGATGACTGTGATGCCAGGTGGCGCTCCAGTTGGAAATCTGGCTGATCTCCTCGGTGCGACCTGTCGCCGGGTAATAGATCTGCAATGACGCAGCTCGCATGCGCAGATGGCCGTGGGGCTGGAAGCTGTCAATGCGGACCGGGTGGTCGAAGGAGTGGAAGCCCTGCGTCATGGCAGTGCCATGGGGAGGAACAATCAGTTCGCCTTCATCGAGTCTGTACAGCTTCAGGTCCTGCTTGTACTTGGCGACTTCCTCGTAGCCCTCCGGATGCAGCCAGATACCGATCTCCACCACGTTGTCCTCGATCACCGTGCCAGGGGCTGTTGCACCGACGCCGCCAGGGAACAAGTGAATGTCCCAGCGAACCCGGGCATTGGCCGGCAGCGTGCGGCACACACCTTCGGGCATGATCTCGCCCCACTTGCCCATGGCGTACTCGGTCAGCTGACCGTAGTCCTCATACTCGCCATCGGCATTCATGATCTCGACATCCGAATTGGCGTGGTGCACAACGGCCTTGGCATTGCCAGCCGGCTTCACCTGAATGGCCTTGATGCAACGATCCTGGTCCAGCCCGGTGTAGACATACGGGCGATGCCACATGTCATTGCCGATGGCAGGAACATCGATCGGCGCGGAGTCCAGAATCAGCGTCGGCTCACCGAACTGTGCCGCAAAGCTCCATTCGTCAGTGCTTGGAAGATTGGCCACGGGATGCGCGCGATCGCCCCATTCCCCTTCCGGAGCCCCCTGAGCGACCCACTGGGTGATGGTGCTGATTTCTTCGTCGGACAGACGCCAGTCGCCCTGCA
>CAYWMC010000297.1:1922-3407 GCA_964459345.1 uncultured Klebsiella sp.
GATCCTGAATGCCGATGTGGTCGTCATAGGAGTAGGGTGGCATTTCCTTGTTGGCTACCCGAACGCCAATCAGGGGTGCCCAGGGACGAATCTGGTCGTAGTTGGTGAGCTGCATCGGACCGATGCCGCCTTCACGGTGGCAGACAACACAGTTGTCAGTAATGATCTGGGCAACGTGATCGGCGTAGGTGATCTCGCCGGAATTGATGGACAGGCTCGATTGCGCCTGTGCCATACCGCTCATTCCAAGTATTGCGAATACCGAGGCACCCAGGACTTTCCTGCCAGCATGCCTGAATGCCCGCGAACGGATGGGACGCATGTTCATCTCCTTTTCATCTCAAGTTGGTGGCCGCCATCAGCTCGCTGCCTGACAGCCATTTCTAATTGGAATTGGACAATCTTGATCGAAGAACAAGGCGGGACTGACAATCACCGGAGACAGCATGCCTGAGCAAATCCGGTACAACGACACCAGGCCGGTTGCACCTTATTGGCCGGAATTTACGCCTTCCAAGACGGAAATGGCAATATCCTTTTTCATCATGTTGCATATTGTTACAATTTTATTGCGGATAACTTTATCAAAACCATACTCTGGAAATTTTGCAATGAGCATTCTGAATCAAGAGTCGTTTGCTGGCGTGAATGACGGGCAAAAAAAATCGGGCGCCGCATGTTGCCACACGACGCCCGACCCTTTACGAGGAGACTGCTACTGCTTACTGACCTGCGACTGAACGCTGTTTTGCAGCTTCACGCTCTGCAACGAGTTCGGCATAGCCTTCATCGTCCAGGTGAGTGATTGCAATCCAGGCGTGCGTCATTTCGTCGGCGGTACGGCTGCCTTCCACCACCCAGAAATCCGGATCAGGATTGTTGGGGTTGTTGGCGGTATTGTCGTACCACTGCTTGATCACCAGCACACCGCCAGTGGGAACGAGCGGTGCTACGTCTTCCTGGAACAGGTGGCTGTGGTGCCATGTGGCGCTCCAGTTGGAGATCTGGCTGATCGGCTCTGTACGACCTGTTGCCGGGTAGTAAATCTCCAGAGACGCTGCGCGCATTCTCAGGTGACCATGCGGCTGGAAGCTGTCGATTCGCACCGGGTGGTCGAACGAGTGGAAGCCCTGAGTCATGGCAGTGCCGTTCGGAGGAACGATCAGATCGCCCTGATTCAGACGGTACAGACTCAGGTCCTGCTTGTAGCGTGCAGTCTTGTCGTAGCCTTCAGGGTGCAACCAGATACCGATCTCAACCACGTTGTCCTCGATCACGGTGCCCGGTGCTGTCGCGCCCACTCCACCTGGGAACAGGTGAATGTCCCAGCGAATGCGCGCATTGGCCGGCAGTGTGCGGCACACGCCATCCGGAGCAATCTCGCCCCACTTGCCCATCGCGTATTCGGTCAGCATGCCGACGTCTTCATATTCGCCATCGGCATTCATGACTTCCACGTTGGAGTTGGCATGGTGCACAACGGCC
>CAYWMC010000298.1:0-3400 GCA_964459345.1 uncultured Klebsiella sp.
GGCCCACGGTGGGTTCGTCGAGGATGTAGAGCGCGTGCTGCTTCGTGTTGCGGCGCAATTGCACGGAAGGCTTCGCCTTGGCGAGTTCGGTCACCAGCTTGATGCGCTGCGCCTCGCCGCCGCTCAGGGTCGGGCTTTGCTGGCCCAGTGTCAGATAGCCAAGACCCACCTCCTGCAGCAGACTCAGCGGATGGTGCACCAGGGGCACCGGGGCGAAGAATTCCACGGCCTCGTCCACCGGCATCGCCAGCACTTCGCCAATATGCTTGTCCTTGTAACGCACGGCCAGCGTGTCCTCGTTGAAGCGCCAGCCATGACACTCCTCGCAGTCCACGCGCACATCCGGCAGGAAACTCATCTCGATGCGGCGCATGCCATTGCCGGCGCAGGTCTCGCAGCGGCCACCCGCCACGTTGAAAGAAAAGCGACCCGGCCCGTAGCCGCGCAGACGGGCATCCACCGTGTCGGCGAACAGCTTGCGGATGAGGTCGAAGATGCCGACATAACTGGCCGGGCAGGAGCGGGGTGTCTTGCCGATCGGCGTCTGGTCCACCTGCAGCAGACGGTCGATGCTCTGCCAGCCTTCCAGTGAGCTGCAACCGCTCACTGCCGGCAATTTGCGCCGCAGCGTGCCGGCGCGCAGTGCTGCCCGCAGATTGTCGAAGAGCACGCCGCGAATGAGACTGCTCTTGCCACTGCCACTCACGCCGCTGATGGCAACGAGCCGGCGCAGCGGAATGACCACGCTCAGATTGCGCAGATTGTGCAGCGTGGCGCCTTCGATGCGCAGAGTCTCCTTCGCGAAGTCAGCGCGTTGCGCCTCGTTGCGCAGATCCGGTAGTGGATGGCGAAGTGGTCTGGCCAGGAAGCGCCCGGTCAGGGACGCCTTGTTCTTCTTCAGCTGACTCAGGGTGCCCTGCGCGACGATCTCGCCGCCACGGCTGCCGGCACCAGGGCCTACGTCAATCAGGTGATCGGCCTCGGCCATGGTGGCATCGTCGTGTTCCACCACGATCACGGTGTTGCCCTGCTGCTGCAGGTCACGCAGCGTGGCAATCAGCAGGGCATTGTCCCTTGCGTGCAGGCCGATGGTGGGTTCATCGAGGATGTAGCAGACGCCCTGCAGATTCGAGCCCAGTTGCGAGGCCAGACGGATGCGCTGTGCTTCTCCGCCGCTGAGCGTGGGCGCGGCACGGTCCAGACTCAGATAGCCCAGTCCGACCTTGCTGAGAAAGCGCAGGCGGGAATTCAGCTCGGGCAGCAGGTCCCGCGCGATGGCGTCTTGCTTCTTGCCGAAGCGCAGTTTGCCGACCTCTCGTTCCGCATCCACAACCGACAGGGCGGTGAAGTCGGCGATGGAGCGTTGCTCCAGCCGCACCGCCAGCGCCGTGGGGTTCAGGCGCCGGCCCGCACAGGAGGGGCAGCACACGGGCTCGGGCGCTGGTTCCTCGTCGTTCTGCACTGTTTCCAGCCAGACGTCTTCCTCGCCGGTCTGCTCCTCGGAGAAGCTCTCGATGATCTCGCCGGTGCCGAAACAGGTGCCACACCAGCCGTGTCGGGAGTTGTAGGAGAACAGCCGCGGGTCGAGTTCGTCGAAACTGTCGCCGCAGGAAGGGCAGGCGCGCTGGGTCGAGAACAGACGGTCGCCCTTGCGGTCTCCGTCCTTCTGGCCTGCCGGCGCGATGATCACCAGGCCATTGGCCAGATCCAGTGCCTGGTCCAGCAGGGCACCGACTCCTGCTTCGTGACGAGGGCTCACCTGCACCGTCCCCACGCAGATCGCGATGTCATGTTCCTTGTAGCGGTCGATGACCGGCCACGGGTCGCTGGGCAACAGGCGGCCATCCACCCGCAGGTGAGTGTAGCCGCGACTTGCCGCCCACGCGGCCAGCTCCTTGTAGATGCCTTTGCGGCCCACCACCATTGGTGCATACAGTGCCACCTCCTGGCCACGCCAGTCCGTGAACAGCCGATCCAGAATCATGTCCCGGGTCTGCGGTGCAATGGCTTCGTCGCAGCGCGGGCAGTGCTGGGTGCCCAGCTTCACGTAGAGCAGACGCAGGAAGTGGTAGATCTCGGTCAGCGTGGCCACTGTACTCTTGCGGCCGCCGCGGCTGGTGCGCTGTTCGATGGCCACGGTCGGGGGAATCCCGTGGATGGCGTCGACGTCCGGCCTGGTGGCCGGCTCCACGAACTGCCGCGCATAGGCATTGAGGGATTCCAGATAGCGGCGCTGGCCTTCTCCGAACACGATGTCGAAGGCCAGCGTGCTCTTGCCGCTGCCACTGACGCCGGTGATCACGGTGAACTTGTTCAGCGGAATCGACACGTCGATGTTCTTCAGGTTGTGCTCGCGGGCATGGTGGATCTCGATGGCCAGTGGGCGGCGCACCACGGCGCGTGCGCTGTCAGATGCCCGGCTGGTGCTGCTGCGCAGGGTGTGCAGGCTGCTTTCGTAGTCGCGCAGCGCGGTGGCGGTCAGGCCGCTGCCTGTCGCAATGAACGACTCCGGCGTGCCCGCGGCGACCAGACTGCCGCCCTTGTCTCCGCCCTCCGGGCCGATGTCGATCAGCCAGTCGGCGGCGCGGATCACGTCCAGATTGTGTTCGATGATCAGCAGGGAATGGCCGGCGTCCGTCAGCTTGCGGAAGGCGGCCATCAACACATGAATGTCGTGGAAATGCAGTCCTGTCGTGGGTTCGTCGAACAGGAACAGCATGCCGCCTGTCGCAGCCTTCGCGCTGGCACTCTTGCTGCCGGCGCGGGGCTTTCTCGCCTTCTGAGACTGCGCCACTTCTGCCAGATGTCCAGCCAGCTTCAGGCGCTGAGCCTCGCCGCCACTCAGGGTCGGCACTGCCTGTCCCAGCTGCACGTACTGCAGGCCCACATCCAGCAGGGGCTGCAGACATGCCAGCACGGCAGGGTCCTCCGCGAAGAAGGCCAGGGCCTCCGATACCGTCATCTCGAGAATTTCCGCGATCGTGCGGCGTCCGGGCACGGCGCCGCTGATGCGCACGTCGAGAATCTCGCGGCGGTAGCGCTTGCCGCTGCACTCCGGGCAGCGCAGATAGATGTCGCTGAGGAACTGCATCTCGATGTGTTCGAACCCGTTGCCGGAGCAGGTGGGACAGCGGCCGTTGCCGGCATTGAAGCTGAAGGTGCCCAGCGTGTATGCCCGCTCCCGGGCCAGCGGCTCGGCGATGAAGCGTTCGCGGATGACGTCGAAGGCGCCCACATAGGTGGCCGGGATGGAGCGGGTGGTCTTGCCGATGGGGCTCTGGTCCACCATGACGACATCCTGCACGTGCTCCAGGCCCGTCACGGCGTCGTGGGCGCCGGGCATCTCGGTGGCGCGGCCCAGCTGCTTGCAGGCGGCGCGGTAGAGCACATCGTGCATCAG
>CAYWMC010000299.1:0-3379 GCA_964459345.1 uncultured Klebsiella sp.
TAGAGCTCGATGCCCGTGGGCCGGTACTGGATGCTGCTGATGATGTTGTCACCGGTGCCGGTGGTCTGCGTGCCGGACTGCACAGGCACCTCGGCACCGATCTGGATTTCACCCTCCATGTTGTTCACCACCGTCAGCGAGGGGCGCGCCAGCAGGCGCACATCGTTGTTGGACGCGATCGCTTCCAGAGTGGCCTCCACCCGCGCGGCGCCATCGAGGAACGACTTGGTGAACAGCAGGCCGTCGAGTCCGCCGTTGGGCAGGAAGCTGGTGCCGGTCGCGGTGGAAATGGGATTGGTCAGGGCATTGTCGGCCACGCGGGACCAGTCCACCCCGAAGCGGGTTTCATCCGTCAGCGTGATCTGCGCGATGACGGCATTGATCATCACCTGCAGCGGCACGGCATCGAGCTGGTTGATCGTTGCCATCAGTTGACGATAGTCGCGCGGATTGGCGCGAATGAGCAGACTGTTGGTGGCTTCGTCTGCAACGATGGTCACGCGCAGATCGGCAGACACCGCCACATCGGCGCCCGCCGCCGAGGCAGAGAAAAGCGGGGCAGCGCGCGAAGTCACCGTGTCGCCGTCTGGGGTCACGATGCTGATGGTCTCCGCCAGATCCTCACGCGGAGGCGCAGCGTCTTCTTCCTCTTCCTCGTTCAGCGCGAACACGTCGGTCAGCGTGGTGGCCAGATCCACGGCGGTAAGATTCTTCACGCGGTAGTGAAACAACTGTTCAGCCTGCTCCTCGCGATCGGCATCGAGAATGCCGACCCAGCGGGTGATCTCGTCGAAGCCGCGATTGGCCGGGGCAGTGACCAGAATGGAATTGATGCGCTCCAGACCTTTCACCTGGTAGGCAGGCGATGCGCCTTCAATCAGCTCCAGAATCTCTGTCAGCTCTGTGGCCACTTCGGCGGCGTTGGCATAGCGCAGCTGATACAGATGCAGGCCCTGATTCTGGAACGGGTCTGCGTCAATCACTTCCAGCAGTTCGTTGATGCGGGTCAGCTGGGTGGCGCTGGCGGAAATGGCCAGCGTGTTGTTGTTGGAGATGCGCACCACGCGGCCATCGGGCTCCACCAGCGGCGTGAGAATCTCCAGCGCCGATTCGATGCTGACATAGGTCAGCGGCGTGATCTGCATGATCATGCTGCCGGTGGCAGACGCTGCGTCGGCGGGTGTGGTGATCTGTTCGGGCAGATTGCTGATCTGCTTGCGCGCGTAGTACACGGGCCCGTTGCGCTCGATGGTCACGCCCACCTGCCGGGTCAGCAGACGCAACAGGGGCCAGATGTCCTCCTGCGTGAGCGGACGGTTGGCAGAGGTGCGCACGCTGACTTTGTCGGCGATGGTCGGGTCGATGATCATGGTGACGTCCAGCGCGTCGGCCAGCTCTTCCAGAATCAGGCGCAGGTCGGCCTGCTCGTAGTTCAGCTCGACCAGATTGTCCGACGGCGTGGTGAGCGAGGCGGGGGCCTCGTCACGATAGCCGGGCACGGACGAAGCGGCACCGACGCGATTGATCTCGTCGATCAGGCGCTGCTGCTCCAGGTCACGCTGCGACTCGGCACTGGATGTCTGCGCCAGCACCGCCGCGCCGCTCGCTGCATTGCCGGACTGCACGCCACTGCCGGCGCTGCCGGAGGCGGGGGCGCTGCTGCCGCCGCCCGATGGCAGAATTGCGCAGGACGAGAGCCCCAGGGCGAGACCCAGAAGTGCCAGTTGTTTTTTTCCGTTCACCATTCAACTCCCGAGCTTCAGTGTCAGAATTCCACGCTGTTCATGCTGAACACCGCGGAAAGCATTGTAATCGTGATGCCACCCACGGCGATGCCGAGGAACAGGATCAGGGCCGGCTGCAGCGCAGCCACCAGACTCGACATCTGGTTTTTCACATACATGTCGAAGGTCGCCGCCGTCTTGAGCAGGATACTGCCCGTGCGGCCCGACTCTTCGCCTACCGTAATCAGCTGGTGCAGCAGCGTGGGGAAGCGGTTGGTCTTCTCCATGGACAGGCCGAGCCCGGCCCCGCCGCGTACATCGTCTTCCACCTGCTTCAAGTGCCGCGTCAGCTCGGTGTTGGCCACCACTTCCCGCGCCACCCGCAGCGCGCGGATCAGGGGAATGCCGGCTTCCAGCAGAGCCCCGAGGGTGCGGGCGAACACGGCGCAGTCCTTGTACAGCAGCAGGGCGCCCAGCATCGGGACGCGCAGCAGAAAGGCATGCTTCTGCAGTCGGCGCTGCGGGTCCTTGTCCAGCCACTTCCACCAGAACCAGACGCCAGCGAAGAACACTATCACCAGATAGCCATAACGCTGAATGCCCTCGCTGAGCGCCAGCAGAAACGCGGCCGACGCCGGAATCTCGGTGCCGGCATCTTCGAACATGATGGCAAACTGCGGCACCACGAAGGCCAGCAGCAGAAACACGGAGATGATGCCGGTGACCAGCAGCACCACGGGGTAGATCATCGCCGAGAGGATCGCCGAGCGGTTGCGGCCGCTGGTCTCCAGAAAGTCCACCAGATCGGGCAGCAACTGATGCAGGATGCCGCCTTCTTCCCCGGCGCGGACGATGTTGATGTACATGCGCGAGAACACGTCGGGACGCGTCTCCATGGCCTCGGCCAGGCTCTTGCCTTCCTTCACGTCGCGGCGCAGCGTGATCACCAGCTGGCGCATGGCCGGTGCCTCGGTGATGCCCTCCAGCAGGCGCAGCGCCTTGTCCAGGGGCACCCGCGCCTCGACCAGCGTGCACAGCCCGGTGGTGAAGTCCAGCAGGTGCACGCCTTTGACCTTGCGGCCGCGGCTGCGTTCGCCCTCGTCCTGTTCCGAGCGGGCGATCTTTACAGGGATCAGCTTCTTGCCCTGCAGAATCTTCAGCGCTTCGCGCTCGGACTCGGCATTGATCTGCCCTGTCTGCACATTGCCCTGGGCGTCGTAGGCCTGATAGCGGTAGTAGCCAGCACTCATATGGCGCGCGTCACCCTCACGACTTCTTCGGGCGTGGTGAGACCGGCCGCAAGCTTCTCCAGCGCATCCTGACGCAGGGTTTTCATGCCCTCGCTGATGGCCTGGTCGCGGATGATGTTGGCGTCGGCGCCGCTGGCGATGTGGTGGCGGATGGCGTCCGACATCACCAGCAGTTCATACAGACCGATGCGGCCGCGGTAGCCCGTGCCGCCGCAGCGATCACAGCCAGTGCCACGGTGCAGCACCGGGTAGTCGCTGGCCTGGATCTGCAGCACGTTGGCCTCGTCAATGCTGATGGGCTGCGCCACCTTGCAGTCGGTGCAGATGCGGCGCACCAGACGCTGGGCCTGAATGGCCAGCAGGCTGGAGCTGATCAGATAGCCTTCCACTCCCATGTCCTGCAGG
>CAYWMC010000300.1:0-3378 GCA_964459345.1 uncultured Klebsiella sp.
CCAGTGTGGTGGCATGGGATGCTGCCGGCACTGCAGACGCCGCCAGCATTCATCGCCTGGGCGAACACACCGCCGAAGCAGCGCTGGCCTTCATGTCCCTGCGCGCCAAGGTGGACGACTATTTCATGCGCTGCCAGCTCGCGTCCTTTGATGCACGGGCCAGCGACACCCTGAACCCGGCTGCCGCGGTTTACGGCGCCTTCGCCACGCGCGCCATTGCCAGGGATGATGCCGATATCGCCGCGCTGCCCCTGGCGGCCATCGCCGCCGACAAGCCCCTGCCTCTGAACAGTGGGCTGAACCCCGCGTGGGCCAGCGCGGTGCAAAGCCTTCACAACACCGTTGTCCAGCCGCTGCTCGGCAAACGCGAAAGCCTCACAGCCGCGGACTGGGCCACGGTCAGTCAGCAGCTTTCCGCCTGGCTGGCCTGGCAGTCCGCGCGCCCGGCCACCGCCGTGCACAGTCTGGGAACGGCCCGCCTGCAGGCCATTCTGGCCGGCGAGGGCCGGGCACAGATCGAGGCGCTGATCGCCGACGATCTCAGCGCCAATGGCTTTGCCACCCATGTGGAAGGCGTCGAGCGTCTGGTGCGCTTCCAGCGCGACCTGGTCACGCTGCTGCAGAACTTCGTCACGCTCAGCGATTTCTATCGTGGTCAGAAGAAGGCCATCTTCCAGGTGGGCACCCTCTATCTGGACCAGCGCAGCTGCGAGCTGGTGCTGCGCGTGAACGACATGGCCAGGCACGCCACCATGGCGCCCTTCAGCGGCTGCTATCTGGTGTACTGCCAGTGCGAGCGCAAGGGCGAGGCACCCATGGCCATCGTGGCTGCGCTGACGGGCGGCGATGTGGACGAACTGATGGTGACTGGCCGCAACGGCATTTTCTATGACCGCAAGGGCCGCGACTGGCGCGCCACGGTGACCAAGGTAGTCGAGCAGCCGGTGAGCCTGCGGCAGGCGTTCTGGTCACCCTATCGCCGCATCGCCAGCTTTGTGGAAACACAGCTGCGCAATTTCGCCGCCTCCCGCGACAAGGACATCGAGGCCAGAACCACCACCGGCGTCAGCGTCGCGGCTCCGGCTGCCGGCGCTCCGGCTTTCGATATCGCCAAATTTGCCGGTATCTTCGCCGCCTTCGGCCTGGCCGCTGGCGCGCTGGGCACGGCGCTGGCGGCCGTGATGGGCAGCCTGTTCTCCCTGGCCTGGTGGCAGATTCCGCTGGTGGTGGCGGCTGTTGCGCTGGTGATTTCCGGCCCGGCCATGATCATGGCCTACATGACGCTGCGACGCCGCAACCTGGGCCCGCTGCTGGATGCCAATGGCTGGGCCGTGAACACCCGTGCCCGCATCAACGTGCCTTTCGGCGCCTCGATGACCGGCGTGGCCAGTCTGCCGGCAGGCGCCAGCCGCTCGCTAAGCGACCCCTTCGCTGAGAAGAAACGCCCCTGGAAGCTGTGGCTGCTGCTGGCTGTCATTGTGGTGGGGCTGGTGGCGGGCTGGCAGCTGGGGCTGACAGCAGGCTTCTAGCGATACGCCGTGCCGGTGCCAGCGCAAGGGACTTGCCCGGGGCTCAGTGCCACCAGCGCAGGCGTATCTGCTTTTCGATTTCCAGTATGACGAACATCAGCACACCAATGCCCAGCACCATCAGCCCTTCATCCAGCGGCACCGGCGCCGTGCCGAAGATGCCCTGCATGAAGGGCAGATAGGTCAGCGCCCCCTGCGCCAGCACCACGGCGATGATGGCCGTCCACAACACGGGCGTGCCCCGCAGCGCACGCCAGGTCAGCGAGGTACCGTACAGGTTGCGGATGAAGAACAGGTTGAATATCTCCAGCACCACCAGCGTGTTGACGGCCAGGGTGCGGGCCAGCTCGACCGACTGCCCCCGCTCGATCGCCACGGCGTAGATGCCGTAAACCCCCGCCAGAAACAGCAGCGAGACGACACTGATCTGCCAGACCAGCATGGGCCCGATCAGTGATTCGCCGCGGTGCCGGGGCGGCCGGCGCATGGTGTTCTCTTCCGTGGGTTCAAAGGCAAGAGTCAGCCCCAGGGCCACCGTGGTCACCAGATTCACCCAGAGAATCTGCACCGGCGTCACCGGAATGCTCATGCCGAACAGGATGGCCACGACGATGGTGATGCCCTCCCCGGCGTTGGTGGGCAGCTCCCAGCTGATCAGCTTGCGGATGTTGTCGTACACCGTGCGACCCTCGCGCACGGCAGCGACGATGGACGCGAAGTTGTCGTCGGCCAGCACCAGGTCAGAGGCCTCCCGCGCGGCAGCACTGCCCTTGCGGCCCATGGCGATGCCGGCATCGGCGCGCTTGAGCGCTGGCGCGTCGTTGACGCCGTCCCCCGTCATGGCCACTGTCAGACCGTGGGACTGCAGCGCCATCACCAGACGCAACTTGTTCTCGGGGCTGGTGCGGGCGAACACATCGCAGCTGAGGGCGGCACTGGCCAGTGCGGCGTCGTCCATGGTGTCGAGCTGGGCGCCGGTCAGCACGGTGTGGGGGTTCTGCAGAACAATCTGGCGGGCGATGGCGGCGGCAGTCAGGGCATGATCGCCGGTGATCATCTTCACGCGGATGCCGGCGGTGTGGCACTCGGCCACGGCCTGAACGGCTTCCGCCCGGGGTGGATCGATCATGCCCACCATGCCCAGCAGACAGAGCTGGCCGTCCAGATCGGCGAGTGTCAGACCAGCATGCTGCGCATCCAGCGCCAGCGTGGCGAAGGCCAGCACGCGCTGTCCCTGACTGGCAGCCGCATCAGCCTGTGTCTGCCAGTAGCCGATATCCAGTGCTGCGTCGCCCTGCACGCCCCGCTGCGTGCGGCACATGGCCAGCAGGTTCTCCGGCGCTCCTTTCACATACACCACAGAATGCGCGTCCCGTGCATGCCGGGTGGCCATGAAGCGGTGGCGGGAGTCAAAGGGGATGAGGGCCTGACGCGGCATGTCCAGAGCGTCTGCCGAGATGCCGCACTTGCCGGCAAAGGCCAGCAGCGCACCCTCCATCGGATCGCCCTGCACAGTCCAGACGCCTTTTTGCTCACGCAGTGCCGCGTCGTTGCACAAGGTCGCCGCCAGCGCCAGCTCCTGCAGCAGTGGCTGCGTCGCCACATCCAGCGCCTGCTTGTCTGCGCGTACGGTGCCCAGCGGGGCATAGCCTTCCCCGTCCACCTGCAGCGTCTGCTGCCCGACCAGCACGGTGGCCACCAGCATCTCGTTGCGGGTCAGCGTGCCTGTCTTGTCGGTGCAGATGACAGAGACCGACCCGATGGTCTCGATGGCCGGCAGGCGGCGCACGATGGCATTGCGCTTTGCCATGGTCCGCACGCCGATGGCCAGCGTGATGGTGAGCACGGC
>CAYWMC010000301.1:0-3347 GCA_964459345.1 uncultured Klebsiella sp.
TCCGTAAAGACTTTGGTAAATTGCCAAGCGCAATGGATATTCCATATCTTTTGTCAACTCAGATAGATTCCTTTCGTCAATTTACTCAAGCCGATGTCTCTCCTCAGGAAAGACTCGATCAAGGTCTGCACGCTGCGTTCAAGTCTGTGTTCCCGATTGTTAGTTACTCCGGGAAGGCCATACTAGAATACGTAAGCTACGATCTCGGCAAGCCTGCATTCGATGTGAAAGAGTGCCAGTTGCGCGGCATCACCTATTCCGTTTCGTTGCGAGTCAGAGTGCGATTGATCCTCTTTGACAAAGAATCTACAACGCAGACCATCAAGGATATCAAGGAGCAGGAAGTTTACATGGGTGAAATTCCCGTGATGACTGAGAGCGGCACCTTCATCATCAATGGCACAGAGCGCGTTGTTGTTTCTCAACTGCATCGTTCACCTGGCGTGTTCTTCGATCACGACAAGGGCAAGACGCACAGCTCAGGAAAGTTGCTCTACTCTGCTCGCATTATTCCTTACCGTGGTTCGTGGCTCGATTTCGAGTTTGATCCCAAAGACATGGTCTTTGTGCGAATCGACCGACGTCGCAAGTTGCCTGCGACTGTTTTGCTCCGTGCGCTTGACTACACGTCGCAGGACATTCTTGGAATGTTCTACGAGAACGATACTTACAAAGTCACTGGCAAGGACATGGAAATTGTCCTTGAACTGGTTCCCGCAAGACTGCGCGGTGAAGTGCTGAATTTCCCGATTGCAGACAAGAAAGGCGAGCTGATTGTTGAAGAAGGGCGTCGCATTACTGCTCGTCACATCCGTCAGATGGAGAAGGCCAAGCTCACAGAACTGAAAGTAACAAAAGAGTTTCTGTTTGGCGAAGCGTTGGCCAAGGATGTAGTCGATCCTGAGACCGGCGAAATTCTGTTCGTGTGCAATACCCTCATTACCAATGATGTAGTGACCGGCATTCTCAAAGCTGGTGTCAAGGAATTCGAGACCATCTATACGAATGATCTCGATTGCGGGCCGTTCGTTTCCGACACACTGCGTGTTGACTCGACCTCTACACGACTCGAGGCGCTTGTCGAGATTTACCGCATGATGCGTCCTGGCGAGCCGCCCACAAAGGATTCCGCAGAGAACCTTTTCTCCAATCTGTTCTTCTCCCCCGAGCGATACGATCTTTCTGCCGTTGGGCGCATGAAGTTCAATCGTCGTCTGGGGCGCGTCGAAACTGAAGGATCTCCTGTTCTCAGCACTCACGACATAGTCGATGTACTGAAGACATTGGTCGCCATTCGCAACGGTTTCGGCGTCGTGGACGATATTGATCACCTGGGTAACCGTCGTATTCGCTCAGTAGGCGAGATGGCAGAGAATCAATTCCGGGTAGGCCTTGTGCGTGTAGAGCGTGCTGTCAAAGAGCGCCTGAGCATGGCCGATTCTGAAGGCCTGATGCCGCAAGACATGATCAATGCCAAGCCTGTCGCTGCTGCTATCAAGGAATTCTTCGGCTCCAGTCAGCTTTCGCAATTCATGGATCAGAACAATCCGCTGTCAGAGGTGACGCACAAGCGTCGCGTCTCTGCGCTCGGACCAGGCGGTCTGACGCGTGAGCGAGCAGGCTTCGAAGTTCGTGACGTACACCCGACTCACTACGGTCGAGTGTGTCCGATTGAAACTCCTGAAGGTCCGAACATCGGACTTATCAACTCTCTTGCCACTTATGCAAGAACCAACTCCTATGGATTTCTTGAGAGTCCATACCGGAAGGTGGTGAACAACCGCGTAACAGACGAAATTGATTTCCTGTCAGCAATCGATGAGAGCGAGTTCGTGATCGCCCAGGCCAGTGCTCCCCTTGACGCCAATGGTGGCTTTGTGGACAACCTGGTAACAGTGCGTCATCAGGGTGAAACAACTCTGATGCCACGTGATCAGATCAATTACATGGACGTGGCGCCTCAGCAAATGGTATCCGTCGCTGCGGCTCTGATTCCGTTCCTTGAACACGATGACGCGAACCGCGCTCTGATGGGCTCGAATATGCAGCGCCAGGCTGTACCTACACTGCGTTCTGAAAAGCCGCTGGTAGGCACCGGGCTGGAGCGCAATGTTGCGGGTGACTCTGGTGTGTGTGTTGTTGCACAGCACGGAGGAGTCATTGAAAGCGTTGACGCGTCGCGCATCATCGTTCGCGTTCGCGACGAAGAGACGCAGGCTGGTGAAGCGGGTGTGGATATCTACAACCTCACCAAGTACACGCGTTCAAACCAGAACACCTGTATCAATCAGCAACCGCTGGTGAAGCAGGGTGATGTGGTAGAGCGCGGTGACATTCTCGCGGATGGTCCGTCAGTGGATATGGGTGAGCTGGCACTTGGTCAGAACATGCGAATCGCTTTCATGCCCTGGAATGGCTACAACTTCGAAGACTCGATTCTTATTTCGGAGCGAGTGGTCAAAGAGGATCGCCTGACAACCATTCACATACAGGAACTTACCTGTGTGGCACGCGATACCAAGCTTGGGTCTGAAGAAATTACTGCAGATATTCCAAATGTAGGTGAAGGCGCGCTCAGCAAACTGGACGAGTCTGGAGTTGTGTATATCGGAGCGGAAGTCAATGCGGGCGATATTCTCGTCGGCAAAGTAACTCCCAAAGGCGAAACACAGCTGACACCTGAAGAGAAGTTGCTTCGCGCAATTTTCGGAGAAAAGGCTTCGGACGTGAAAGACACTTCTCTGCGGGTTCCGACCAGCGTGAAGGGTACTGTAATTGATGTGCAGGTATTTACTCGGGACGGTCTCGAGAAAGATCAGCGCGCACTTGAGATCGAGCGAGCTCAGCTTGCCAAAGTTCGCAAGGATATCAACGACGAATACCGCATCGTGGAAGGCGCGACTTTCCACCGTCTGCGCAGCGCCCTGCTGGGCAAGACTGTCGCAGGCGGTCCTGGTTTGAAGAAGGGTGCAGCCTTGAGCGAGGAGTATCTTGATGCACTTCCGCGGGACGACTGGTTCAAGCTTCGCTTGTCCGAAGACGACCTGAACAAGCAGTTGGAGCGCGCGGAAGAGCAGTTGAAGGAGCGACGCCTTGAGCTGGACGACCGTTTTGAAGACAAGAAGCGCAAGCTGACGCAAGGTGATGACCTGGCGCCAGGTGTGTTGAAAATTGTAAAAGTCTATCTGGCCATCAAGCGTCGCATACAGCCAGGCGACAAGATGGCGGGACGTCACGGCAACAAGGGTGTGATCTCCGTGATCATGCCGGTGGAAGATATGCCGTATGACGAAAGTGGCAACCCGGTCGACATCGTGTTGAATCCGCTGGGTGTCCCTTCGCGCATG
>CAYWMC010000302.1:0-3334 GCA_964459345.1 uncultured Klebsiella sp.
GTGCATGGTTTGTTGTGAACCGGCTGTTTCAACAGACCGGATGAACACCGGTCTTGAAGTCAGATTGCGCAGGCGGGCGCTCAATTGCTCGGCAGCACGCAGATCGGAAAAAGCGCCGACCTGCAGATACTGGCCCCCTGCCGCTGTGCTGGAGGCTGTAGTAGCGACTGTGCGTGCAGCGGATGGCGCACCGTTGGCGACGATGGTCGGCATGATTGCCTCGACTTCCACCATGGCCGTGCCCTTGTTGGCGAAATCCAGCATGTGCGCGGCAGCATAGGACAGATCAATGATGCGGTCGTTGTGAAATGGCCCGCGGTCATTCACCCGTACGATGATGCTCTTGTTGTTCTCGAGATTGGTCACCCGCAGGAACCCGGGAATCGGCATGCTCTTGTGAGCGGCCGACAACTGGAACATGTCGTAGACCTCGCCGTTGGAGGTGTCGTGGCCATGAAACTTCTCGCCATACCAGGAGGCGAAACCACGCTCCCGGTAGCCTTCTTCCGACGACATGATCTGGTAGGTGCGGCCGTTGACCGTATAGGGACTGCGATTGCCCGCACTGGTGCGTGGCGGTATCACTGTCACGACCTCCCGCACCTGGGAAGGATCGAAGGTAGCAGTGGGCCCGCGATCCTGCTGAATGCCATAACGGCTGGCCTGATAGGCATCCGACGCCGACATGGTGGGCGTTGTGGATTGTGGTGCCGGGCTGCTGGCGCAGGCGGCCAGCAGCACAAACGCCAGCACGCTGGAGGCAGTTCGCTGCAGTCGAAACTCCGTCATTCGTTCACACTCTCAAGTGATCTTTGTATTTGCATTGTAATCAATCCCTTACCGCGGCAATACCCGTTTGTGCGTCTGAATCGACATCAGGATGCCAAACCCGGTCAGCAGGGTCACAATCGACGTCCCGCCCTTGCTCACCAGCGGCAGTGGCAAGCCGACCACCGGCATCAGTCCCGACACCATGGCCATGTTCACAAATGCATAGAAAAAGAAGGTGAGCACGATGCTGCCGGCCAGCAGGCGGCTGAAGGTGTCCTGTGCGGTAAAGGCAATGTAGAAGCCGCGGGCCAGCACCAGCAGATAAAGAAAGATCAGGAACAACACGCCCAGCAGCCCGAACTCCTCGGCCAGTACGGCCAGGATGAAGTCGGTGTTGCTCTCGGGGATGAAGTCCAGCTGGGACTGCGCACCATTGAGCCAGCCCTTGCCCTGCACACCGCCCGATCCGATGGCAATCTGCGACTGGATGATGTTGTAGCCGGCCCCGGTCGGGTCGCGGTAAGGGTCAAAGAAGGTCAGGATGCGATTCTTCTGGTGTGGCTGGGCCAGAAAGATGTACCAGGCAGGCGAGGCCGCCATCAGGGCCACGGCGCCGGTGATCACGATCTTCCAGCTGATGCCGGCAAGCAGCACCGTGAAGACCCCCGACATGATCACCATCAGCGCCGTGCCTGTATCGTTCTGGAGCAGAATCAGCACTGCGGTAACAAGGATGATGACCGCGCACACGATCAGGTCAGTGAACTTCGGGGGCAGCGAGCGCGTGGACATGTACCAGGCCAGCATCATGGGCACCAGAAACTTCTCGAGTTCGGATGGCTGGAAACTGGGCAGCCCTGGCAGGTCGAGCCATGCCTTGGCGCCGTTTACCTCCGAGCCAATGCCCAGAACGATGCCCAGCACCACCAGCCCGCCCACAAACATCAAGGGCGCGCCACGCCTGAAAAAATCCACTTCCAGCTGCGCCACCGCAATCATCACGAAGAAGGCCACCACGATGGCAGCGGCCTGGCGCTGCACATCGGCGATGTTCTCGCCGCTGGCGCTGAACAGCACCATCAGCCCATAGACGGCAAGACAGAACAGCGACAGCACCAGCGGCGGATCAATGCGCAGTGACTGCCATATCTCGCCACGACCGGTGGAGAGCTGGTAGAAACTGTTGCCGAGGGGGCGGCTTGGGGTGCGGGTTGCCATTGTGTTTGCGAGTAGTCCTGTTCAGTGTCTGCTGTGTGTGACTGGTGTGACGGTGTTCAATGCGCGTGCCCGTCATCGGCGGAGGCCAGTGTCGAGACTTCCGGGTATTGCTGCTGTTCCGGCAGCAGATAGGCGTCCAGCACTTCGCGGGCCACCGGGAATGCCACGCTGCCTCCGCCACCGCCATTCTCGACGAACACGGCCACGGCGATACGGGACTTCTCGGACGCGTCAAAGGCGATGAACATGGCATGGGTGCGGAAGCGCTCGTCCACTTCGGAGTTGTCCCGGTTGCCGGCGCTGTCCACCTGGAACTCCACCACCTGCGCGGTGCCTGACTTGCCCGCCATGGGGTATTCCAGCGGACGACCGCTGTCCCGCAACACCGGGTACGCCGAGCCTTCATGACGACGGTGCTCCGGGTCGTAGGGCTTGTTCACCACGTCCACCATGGCATTGCGGACCAGCTCGATCTGCTCCTGGGATGGCAGCAACTGCCGCGAGGCCGCCGTGTCCTCGAAGATCACATCGGTAATCTCGCCGTCGCTGCCGATAGTGCCCCGCAGCATGCGCGGCTGTTTCAGAACACCGTGATTGGCTATTGCTGCCGCTGCCGACGCCATCTGCAGTGTCGTGGCCTGGAATATGCCGTTGCCGATACCCTCGTAGGGCGTCTCGCCGGCATACCACGGCTCGTTGCGATTCTCACGCTTCCACGCCTCGGAGGGCACGATGCCGACACTTGCCTCCGGAATGTCGATCGCAAGGTTCTGACCGAATCCGAATGTGAGCAGGTAGTCGTGAATGCGGTCGATGCCCAGGTCCACGGCCAGCTGGTAGAAATAGGTGTTGCAGGACTGGTAGATGGCGCGCTGCAGGTCGATGGGCCCGTGGCCGCTCTTGTCGACCCACCACGTCCAGTCATAGTAAGGACGCGACCTGCCCGGCAGACGGAAGTAGCCCGGATCACCGATGACCGTTTCCGGCGTTATGACCTTGTTGTAGAGACCGGCCAGCCCGATGAAGGGCTTGATAGTGGAACCTGGCACTCTTGACGCGGTAGCACGGTTGAACAGCGGCGTATGCCCCGAACGGTTGAGTTCGCTCAGCTGCGCTCTGCTGATGCCGGTCACGAACAGATTGGGGTCATAGCCAGGCTTGCTCACCATGGCCAGCACGCCACCGGTCGAAGGATCGATGGCGACAACGGCGCCACGTCGATCACCCAGTGCGCGTTCGGCGGCTGCCTGCAGACGACTGTCCATGTGCAGCACGATGTCGCGGCCCGGTACCGGATCGGTACGATCCAGTACACGCATCACCTGACCGCGGTTGTTCTTTTCGA
>CAYWMC010000303.1:0-3322 GCA_964459345.1 uncultured Klebsiella sp.
CCCATCTCGTCGCGTGGTGCGACGCTGGGTGACCTGCAGACCATCGCCCGGCAGTTGTCTCTGCAGACACGGGCACTGCGTCTGGAAGTCGACGACCTTGACGCGCTGCAGATGCCGGCCATTCTGCACTGGAACATGAACCACTTCGTCGTGCTGAAATCGGTGACGCGCACCGCACTCTGGATACATGATCCTGCGACGGGACTGCGCCGCTATACCCGCCTGGAGTCAGGCAGACATTTCACAGGTGTGGCCCTGGAGTGCCTGCCCCTGGCCACGTTCACGCGCAGTGAAGAGGTGCAGCGTTCGCGGCTGCTCGACCTGTTCGTGCGCGATGCAGGGTTCAGCAGCGCCATTGTGCAGTTGCTCGTGTTGTCTGCATTGCTGCAGGTGGCCAGCATCGGCAGCGCATTCTACCTGCAGCTGGTCATGGACGAAGGAATTGCCAAAGCCGACCGTGAGTTTCTACTGGTGCTTGCCCTTGGTTTTGGAATGCTCGCGTTGGCCAGTGTCGGCATGCGCTGGGTGCGCGGCATGCTGCAGATCTACTTCTCCAACCAGCTCGGCTTCCAGATGGCGGGCAACGTCTTTCACCATCTGCTGCGCCTGCCCGCAGATTACTTTGCCAGGCGCCACACGGGGGATCTGGTGTCCCGCTTTGGCGCGCTGCGGGAGATTCGTCAGGTGTTTGCAGAGGAACTTCTCACCGTGGTGCTGGATGGCGTGTTCGCGCTGGCGGCGCTTGTCGCCATGTTCTACTTTCACGCAGTGCTGGCCAGTGTAGTGCTGCTCTTCGTGATGCTTGAGGCATTGTTGCGGCTGGGTGTCACCCCGCTGCTGCGACGCCTTTCGGAGCAGCGCATCGTGGCAGAGGCGCAGACGAGTACGGGCCTGATGGAGTCGATGCGGGCCATCGAGATCATCAAGTTCTACTGTTGCGAGCTGGCGCGCATTGCCAGCTGGCGCAATCATCATGCGCAGCAGGTCAATGCGCAGGTGCAGTTGTCGCGCGTGCTGGTGCGAGTCGAGACCGCGTACGGGCTGCTCAATGGACTTGAACATGTGCTGGTGATCTATCTGGCAGCACTGGCAGTCATGGAAGGGTCGATCACGCTGGGCTTCCTGACCGCATTCATCGCCTTGAAAGGCCATTTCGCAACGGCGATCCGGGCCTTCATCGACAAGCTGGTGCAGATGCGCCTGCTGCGTCTGCAGCTTGAACGCGTGTCCGACATCACGTGTGCCGAGCCGGAGTTTGCCGACTTTCAGCTGCCGCAGGTGCGCTCGCTGACGCAGGGACATCTGCAGGTGCGCGATCTTGCCTATTCCTATCCCGGCGCACCGGCGCCGGTGTTCTCGCACCTGACTCTGGACATTCATCCTGGGGAAATACTTGCCATCACAGGAGCTTCTGGCTCGGGCAAGTCCACGCTGGTCAGAATCCTGGCAGGCTTGCTCAGGCCTGACGAGGGCCAGGTGCTTGCAGACGGGCAGTCCCTGGCAGGCGCGCACGCGCGTCGTTTCCGGGACGACTGTTCCGGCGTGCTGCAGGGCGAGCAGCTGCTTTCCGGCACGCTGCTGGAAAACATCACACTGTTCGCTGACGCAGTGGACCATTCCCGAGTGCAGAAGGCCTGTCACATGGCGCGCATCGACGCGTTCATCGCCAGTCTGCCCATGGGCCTGAACAGTCTGGTGGGCGACATGGGGTCCATCATGTCCGCGGGGCAGGGGCAGCGGGTGCTGCTGGCCAGGGCGTTCTACAAGCAGCCGCGGGTGCTGTTTCTGGACGAAGCCACAGCCAATCTCGACCCCATTGTGGAGGGGGAAATACTTCAGGAGATCAAGATGTTGGGTGTGACGACGGTGATGGTGACCCACCGCGCGGCGCCGCTGAGCGTGGCGACGCGGGTGGTGCATCTGGAGGGCGGGCAGTTGCGCTGATCAGTCCTGCGCCTCCTCCACAATGGTGGAGATGGTGTCCTGGTCATGAATCTGCTTCAGCGCCCCGGTGAAGATGTTGTAGTGCCAGCCCTTCAGCGTCAGGGTGCCGGCTTCCACGCGGGAGCGAATCCACGGGTAGGTCATCAGGTTGCGCAGCGAATAGCCCACGGCGGCCTGCTCGCAGTAATTGAAGGTGGCGTGGTCGTCCAGTTTGGTGGGGTCGGCCAGCTTGGCCACTGGGGACACAATGGACATCCAGCGCGCAATGAACGTGTCCTTGGGCATGGCTTCGGATTGCAGTACCAGTGAGCGGATGCCGCCGCAGCGCGAGTGGCCCAGCACGATGATCTCGGGCACTTCCAGCACGGTAATGGCGAATTCCAGCGCGGCACTGGTGCCGTGGTAGGAGCCCTCGATCTCGTAAGGCGGCACCAGATTGGCCACGTTGCGGATCACGAACAGCTCGCCCGGCTCGGTGTCGAAAATCAGCGCGGGTTCCATGCGCGCGTCGCAACAGGCAATCAGCACGTAGTTGGGGCGTTGCTCTTCGGCCAGCTTGCGCAGCTTGTCGCGATTTTCAGAAAAGTAGCCATTCTTGAAGCGCTGGTAGCCAGCGAGAAGTCTGTCGCTCATAACATCATCCTGATCTGGTGCTTTGGTCTCTGGTCTATTCCGGAAGAATGCGCATGATCCCGTTCCCTTCTGTGGCAACGTAGATATAGCCGTCCGGCCCCTGCTTGATGTTGCGCACCCGGCCGATGCCCGCGAAGACGTTCTCGCTGGCCACCACATTGTTGCCTTCCAGCACCAGGTGCACCATGTAATTGAATTTCAGCGAGCCCACCAGCAAGTGGCCCTTCAGTTCCGCGCCGTAATTGTCGCTGGTGATGAAGGCCATGCCCGAGGGCGCAATGGACGGGTCCCAGAAGAACACGGGCTGCTCGAAGCCTTCGCGGCTGGTGGCTTCGGCCAGGGGCTGGCCGTTGTAGTCGATGCCATACCCGATGATGGGCCAGCCGTAATTCAGGCCGGGCCGGATGATGTTGATTTCATCGCCACCCATGGGGCCGTGTTCGTGTTCCCATATCTCGCCCGTGGTGGGATGGATGGTCAGGCCCTGCGGGTTGCGGTGGCCGTGGGAGAACACGGCGGGTTTGGCACCGGGCGTGTTGACGAAGGGGTTGTCGGCGGGAATGCGGCCGTCGTCGTGCAGGCGGTAGATCTTGCCGCCGTCGCGGTCCAGCTGCTGGGCGTTGTCGAAATGCGCGCCGCGCTCACCGATGGAAAAGTACAGATAGCCGTTGTTGTCGAAGGCGATACGGCTGCCGTAGTGCGCGCGGCTGGAGGTGTTGCCTTCGCCCTTGTAGAGCACTTCCTG
>CAYWMC010000304.1:0-3315 GCA_964459345.1 uncultured Klebsiella sp.
CGCCGTAACTGGCACGACATGTGAAGTAATGACTGCAGTCCCTGCGACCCGAACGGGCCAGTGCGGGAACTTGTCAGAATCCGAAAACGCCTTCTAAACTCGTAAACAAAGCAAACCAGGAGAACAACATGATCCAGTCCAGGAAAGTACAACAAGGCTTCACTCTGATCGAATTGATGATCGTAGTAGCGATCATCGGCATTCTGGCGGCCGTCGCGCTGCCGGCTTACCAGACTTACACCCAGCGTGCAGCATTCTCGGAAGTGGTTCTGGCCACAACTCCTTACAAGAGTGCCTTTGAAGTCGCTGCTCAGACCAGCCGCATTGCTGCACTGGCCGATGCTGATGCGGGCACAAACGGCATTCCTGCAGCGGCAGGCGCCACTGGCGAAGTCGCTTCTGTCAATGTGACTGATGGTGTGATCACTGCCACTGGCGCTGCTGGCGTGGGCGGCTTCACGTATATCCTGACTCCCCAGTCCATCGTTGCGCCGATTCAGTGGGTAACTTCAGGCACCTGTCTGGCAGCCGGCGTGTGCTGATACCTGTTCACGCACTGCTGTGCCCAAAGGTACAGCAGTGCGTGACACCTTCCCATTCACAGCTAGTTCATGATCCATCCAGGGTTCCCGTGGGAGATCGCGCGATGAACCGCAACTCGAAACACGCTGGTTTTACTCTGATTGAACTGATGATTGTTGTGGCCATCATCGGTATCCTCGCAGCAGTGGCACTTCCCGCTTACCAGACATACACGGAACGCGCCCGCTTCAGCGAGGTCATTCTTTCCACGAATCCTTACAAGACAGCACTCGGCATAGCCATTCAAAGTGGGCGTGTCACCGCGCTGGCTGATGCTGATTCCGGCACCAACGGCATTCCCCCTACTGCCGCGGCCATGGGCTGGCTGGCTTCGACGACCGTGACCGACGGCGTCATCATCGCCACTGGCACCGCTGATGTTGGCAACAACACCTATACCTTGACGCCCAGTTTGACAGTGCCCGTGCAATGGACCGAAGGCGGCACGTGCATCAATATCGGGCTGTGCTGAGATTGTCCGCAGGACTTGCATGATGTTTCTGCTGCACCGTATCCACACTCGCTATTCCGCAGCGCTGCTGCACTTTCTTGTCAGTCTCAGCGTCTTCGCCATTCTTGTCGGCATCTTGCTGCTGGTGTGGTACCCCGCTGCCTATTTTTCGGCGGCGGGAGGGTGGCAGGGATTGCAGCTGGTTGCTGCTGTCGACCTGGTGCTGGGCCCGCTGATTACCCTGATCATATACAATCCGAAAAAGAGCCGGCGCGAGTTGCGCGTCGACATTTTTTTCGTGGTGGCGCTTCAACTGATCGCCCTGGTTCTTGGCATCAAGGCGGTTTATGAACAGAGACCGGTGGCCGTCGTGTTCCTGGACACCAGTTTCTATACGGTTCCTGCCCTTGCCATCAGCAGCCAGGGGATTCCCCTTGCGGAGCTGAGTCGTTTCGGTGATACCTTCCCCGTTTATGTCTATGCCGAACGGCCCGAGTCCGGCCCTGAGTTCGAACGCTTTGTGCAGGCTGTCGATGTCCAGCAGATTCCTCCCCACGAGCAAGTACCTCTGTACCGTCCATTAAGCGAGAATTTTTCCAGAGTAATCAGGTCTTCATTGGACGTTGCCGAGATCATGGCGAGCAACGCTGACATGCGTGAACAATTCGAAGACTTGCAGGTTCGCACGGGCATGGCACTGAACGAAATGCATGCAATTGCGCTGACTTCGCGGTATCGCAACATCGTGCTGATGTTCGATGCGAGTGGCAGACTGATGGGCACCGTAAGCGCCCCGTACAAGTCCGGGGACCTGTAATTCCGGCACTTCTGGCTCCCTTGATAAAAGCCGATGGGTGGTTTAAGGTACCCCGCCTTCAAGAAATCAGATGACGCCCGCGGTGTTAAGGCAAGGTTCAGCCTGAGCTGATAGGATTGAAACCGTGAGACAAGTGAATCAGTTGCACACTATGTGCCGGAGTGTTTGAACATGAAAAAAGCTAGACTCGCAACAGCCACAGTTTTGACTGCAGTTCTCGCTGGCGGCGTGATGGCCGATGCTGGTGCCGCACCGACATCCCTGATGGAGGGCGTGTACACGGCAGAACAGGCTGAGACAGGTCGTCCCCTGTTTGAGCAGAATTGCTCCACCTGCCACAACGCCGACTACTACAAGACAGTGCTGCAGACATGGCGCGGTCAGCCCTTGATGTATCTGTTCGAACAGGTGATGAGTGCCATGCCTGCCGACAAGCCGGGCGCGTTGATGGACAGCGAATATGAAGATGTCTTCGCGTATGTGCTGAAGATCGTCGGCTTCCCTGAAGGCGAAACCCGTCTGCAGTATGCCGGCGGCGCGATGGAAGACATTGCGATTCAGCCAGCTCCGTAACAGCATTTCCTGACAATGACCTGCCGGACAAGGGCAGGTCATTGCTCAACTCTTCCTCTGACTATTCCGCACAGTCCCGCAAGATCACCGTGATTCTGTTCCTGTCTGCATTGGCCAGGCGCAAGTCATACTTCTCTGCAATTGCCTGCCACTGGCGCACATAATCGCACTGATATTCTTCTCTGGGCAGGTAACGGCTCGGGCCGCGCTCGTTCTTGCGGCGGATCTCGCTGCGCTCGGTCAGCATGATGTTCACGGGGTCGTTGGCGAACATCAGTTTCTTCTCCGGAGGCCAGGCGTCGCCACCCTGATTGTGGGCGTAGCGCAGAGGAATCACGTGGTCTATGTCGATCTGCGCGGCGACCGTGAAGGTTTCGCCGGTGTACTCGTCGAACCATTCCCCCAGACGCACCTCGCAATTGCGCGGGTTGGTGTAGCTGACAGGGGCACGGCTGGTGATCACCAGGATCTCGTTGCGGGTGGTCTGACAATCGCCGTCATAGTCGCGCTTGTAGTCCCAGTCCACTTCGTTGAAGAATTTGTCGCGGCTGTCCGGATCGAAGAAGAAGCTGTCCTGGCCACCGCGCATGAAGGAGTCGGGCATCTCGCAGCCGGGCATGTGGCAGTGGTAACTCTGTCCGTCATAGTGTCCGCCGTTCTCGTCCAGCGGGCCGGCATGAGCCCAGACAAAGCCCGCTGGCAGCAGGGCGGCGAGGCCGAACAGAGTCTGCAGACAGCGTGCCCATCGTCGAGATATCGAGTTCAGGACTGAGTGATTGCCGTGTGTCATGGAACCCCCTGCGCGTTATGGTTGTCAGTGCGAAAACAGCATTGAAAGATCGATTGCCCTGCAGTCTTTCGTGAGCGCACCTATGGAAATGAAGTCCACGCC
>CAYWMC010000305.1:0-3288 GCA_964459345.1 uncultured Klebsiella sp.
CTTGTAAGTTTCGTAATCGGCCCCAGCATCACACTCATCAACATAGATACCGCCTGATCGTAGGTCTGTAGATTCGCCAATGCGTCGATCTGGTCAGCACCGAGTAACTTGCCACCAATTGACAGAGCTTTGATCTCGAACTTGTCATTGCCTTTGGCAAATCCTTTGAGTACTCGCGCAGCGGCACCCGGATCTTCCATTGAAAACGCCAGTATCGTAGGACCAAACAGAGCATCTTTTATGCAGTCGAACTCTGTATTTTCTACTGCTTTCTTGAGCAGCGTATTACGCACCACTCGCAGATATACATTGTTTTGACGGGCAACTTTTCGAAGCTCTGTCAGATCACTCACAGTAACTCCGCGATAATCCGCGAGCACTGCAGACAAAGCACTAGTAGCAGCTTGATTGACTTCCGAGACGATTTGCTTTTTGTCTTCTAGTCTTATAGCCACTAGCTTAACTCCTGGTAGAGAACCTGTTGCCAGGCCTCGCATTTGTTTTCCCTTCCATACACGAGCATGCTCGGGACGGAAGAACTTGAAACTGGTGAATTGTATCCAGAAAATTATCTGGACCGGGATACACCATCTGCGTAGGAAAAATTAAGTGCTGCGCCGCCAACTCACAGCACACCTACGGTCTTTGACAGCTTTGCTGAAGGCTACTTGCCATCAGCAAAACCCCAAAGTCTGTGACGAAAAATCTCGTCTTAAGCCTTCAATGATGACTGATCGATCAGAACGCCCGGCCCCATGGTGGAGGACAACACGACTTTCTGAACGTAAATGCCTTTGGAAGAGGCTGGCTTGGCACGCTTGAGGTCAGACAGAAGCGCTTCAAGGTTGCCTTGAATGGACGCCGCGTCAAATCCGATTTTCCCAATACCACCGTGAATAATGCCCTTCTTGTCTGTCCTGTATCGAACCTGACCAGCTTTGGCATTACGAACGGCTGTTGCGACATCCGCTGTTACGGTGCCTACTTTCGGATTCGGCATGAGGCCTCTAGGACCAAGAACTTGACCCAGCTTGCCCACCACCCGCATTGCATCTGGAGTTGCGATAACAACATCGAAATCCATGTTGCCAGCAGTAATGCTGTCTGCAAGATCTTCGAAGCCCACAATATCTGCACCAGCGTCTCGAGCCTTGTTGGCATTCTCGCCCTGCGCGAACACTGCTACACGAACAGTCTTGCCTGTACCATGCGGCAACAGGGTAGAGCCTCGAACGACCTGATCGGACTTGCGTGGGTCTACACCGAGATTAATAGCAACATCAATGGACTCCTTGAATTTCGGAGACGAAAACTCCGACAGCAGTGCTACTGCCTCTTCAATAGAGTATGACTTTGTGGAATCGATCTTCTGATCGATCAACTTTCGCTTTTTTGTCAGTTTAGCCATGTTCCTTACACCCCTTCCACATCAATTCCGGCGCTTCTGGCGCTACCAGCCAGTGTGCGCACGGCCGCATCCATAGACGCCGCTGTCAAGTCAGGCATCTTTTGAGTAGCGATTTCCACCAGCTGTTCACGAGTGATTTTCGCAACCTTTTCTGTATTCGGGCGCGGGCTGCCTTTGGTAATGCCTACCGCTTTGCGAATGAGAACAGACGCAGGTGGCGTCTTGGTAATGAAGGTGAAGCTGCGGTCGGCATAAACAGTAATAACGACTGGAATTGGAAGCCCAACTTCAAGCCCCTGTGTTGCGGCATTGAATGCTTTGCAGAATTCCATGATGTTGACACCGTGCTGACCCAGTGCCGGGCCTACGGGCGGACTTGGATTTGCCTTGCCCGCTGCAACTTGAAGCTTGATATAGGCGGTTACTTTCTTGGCCATTTTGATTATCTCCTGGTGGGTTCAAGCACCCGCCGACGTCCAAATTTCAGACTCTGGCAGGCTCCCCTTGGGCAAACAGCAGAACCAACATGCCGATTGCCTCTTCGATTACATGCTCTAGCTGCAAAACATGCAGCCATCGCACTCCTGAGAGACACTCCGGTCTCAACTTTCTCCATCAATTCACTTCAAACAGATCAGGTCTTTTCGACCTGGCCGAACTCCAGCTCTACCGGCGTAGATCGCCCGAAAATCAGCACAGCAACTCGCAAGCGACTCTTCTCGTAGTTGACTTCTTCCACTGCGCCAGTGAAATCGTTGAACGGACCATCAATTACGCGCACCATCTCGCCGGGCTCATAGATAATTTTGTGGGTCGGCTTGTCCTGTCCATCTTCCAGTCGCTGAAGAATCTTGGCCGCTTCCTTGGAAGTAATTGGCGCTGGCTTTTCTGCCTTGCCACCAATAAACCCCATCACACGGGGAGTTTCCTTTACCAAGTGCCAAGTGTCGTCATTGAGCTCCATCTCGACCAGAACGTATCCTGGGAAGAACTTTCGCTCGCTCTTGCGCTTTTGGCCGGCACGCATCTCAACAACTTCCTCTGTCGGCACCAAGACCTCTCCGAAGAGATCTGTCATTCCAGACAAAGCAATGCGCTCCTTGAGCGCATTCATTACTTTTTTCTCGAATCCTGAGTAGGCGTGAACCACATACCAACGCTTTGCCATCTGACGACCTCTAACCTATGATTCCAGAAACAATCTCATTCAGTCCCCAGTCCAGCAACCAGAGCAAGAGAGCAACTATGACAACGACCACCAGAACAATCATGGTGGTCTGAGTTGTTTCCTGACGCGTAGGCCAGACGACCTTGCGAATTTCAGCGCGCGCGTCAAGGCACAGCGCAAGAAACGCGCTGCCCTTTGCTGTTTGTACAGCCAACCAGATTGCAGCCGCCGCGAGGACCAGCAATCCAATTGTTCTGTACAAGACAGATTCCGCAGAAAAATAGGAGTTTGCGTACACCCCTGCGATCACAATTGCAGCTACTACAGCCCATTTAAGCCAGTCTAGCGTGTATTCCTGATCATTTACTTTTTCGGACATGGTTATATGAAACTCAGGTTAGCCTGAAAACAAGCTCAGGACTGCCTTGACGGTTGACATCAACTCGATTTGGCTCTGCACAATGTGGCAGGCCAGGAGGGAATCGAACCCCCAACCTGCGGTTTTGGAGACCGCCGCTCTGCCAATTGAGCTACTGGCCTAAATCTTCTGAAGATAAGCAAGCCGAAAGCCCAGTGACGGACATTTCGGCTTGTTTTACTACCAGTTACTACCTTGTTTATTCGAAAATCTTCGCAACGACGCCAGCACCTACTGTGCGACCGCCTTCACGAATCGCGAAGCGCAGACCATCATCCATCGCAATCGGGTTGA
>CAYWMC010000306.1:0-3265 GCA_964459345.1 uncultured Klebsiella sp.
AGTTGGCCATCCATTCACGCAATGCGGATACAAAGATTTCGCGCGCAATGATGATCGCTACTGGCAATACGAACCACACACCGGGGTAATTCGCGACAAGCAATACAAGCGCAGCGACTACCAGGAGTTTGTCCGCAACGGGATCAAGAAACGCCCCGAATGCAGACGTCTGATTGAGTTTGCGAGCCAGGTAGCCATCGAGCCAGTCAGTCAGGCTGGCGATTGCAAAAAGACCCCCGGCCAGCAGATTGCTGTAAGGCAGACCCGAATAATGCAGCAGAATGACGAAGGGAATCATCAGCACGCGGGATACGGTGACCAGATTGGCAATGTTCATGGGGCAGTGTTTCTCCAGGATGCAGCGCGTGAATCAAGGGCACACGAGACTCGGTTGGCCGGCATTCTACTCATTATGCAGCCATGCATAAATCTCTGCGGCCAGTTTGCTGCTGATTCCAGTGACATTTGCCAACTGCTCCTCACTCGCTCGCTGCACTTCCTGCTGCCCGCCGAAGTGACGCAGCAGTTCGCGACGCTTCTTGGGGCCCAGGCCGGGAATCTGTTCCAGCGCTGACTGATTGCGCGTCTTGGCCCGGCGCTGGCGATGCCCGGTGATGGCGAAGCGATGGGCTTCGTCGCGAATCTGCTGCAAAAGATGCAAGGCGACGGACTCGGTCGGCAGCACGATTTCCTTCACCTGCTCGCCCAGCGACAGATACAGAGTCTCCTGCCCTGCCCTGCGGCTGATGCCTTTGGCTATGCCGATCAGCTGCACACTCGCGAGCTGGCATTCATCGATGACCCGCCTGGCTTGCGCCAGTTGACCCTTGCCGCCATCGATCAACAGGATATCGGGCACCTTGCCTCCATCCACAGACTCACTCGCTTCCTTTGCCACGCGTGTGTAGCGCCTGCTCAGGGCCTGCTCCATGGCCGCGTAGTCATCGCCTCCGGTAATGCCTTCAATATTGAAACGACGATAGTCTGTCTTCAGAGGACCATTGACATCAAACACCACACACGAAGCCACCGGGCTTTCACCTGATGTATGGCTGATGTCGAAACATTCGATGCGCTGTGGCACCGCATCCAGGTCGAGCGCAATACGCAACTGTTCGAAACGCTGCTGCACATTCTGCTTGTTGCTGACAAAGCTCTGCAGACTCTGCTGAGAATTGGTCAGCGCCATTGCAAGCCACCTGGCACGATGTCCCCGCACACTGCTGCTGATCTTGACAGATTTCTGCGCGCAGTAGCTCAGCGCTTCGGCCATGGCTTTGGCATCCGCGATGGCAGGGGCAATGATCAGTTCCCCGGGAATGGCAGCGGCATTGTCCTCCTTCACGTAGTACTGCGCGATGAAGGCTTCCAGCAAGGCGCTCTCGTTGTCGGCCAGTTTGTCGCGGGGAAAGAAGCTCTTGCTGCCAATCAGGCGGCCGCCTCGGATCACGATCAGATGCACGCAGGTGTAGCCGCCCTGCATGGAGGCCGCCAGCACATCAGCATCACTGCTCTGGTCCGAGACATACTGTTGTTCGTGAATGCGGCGCAGGTCGATGATCTGATCGCGGATGGCTGCGGCCCGCTCGAAGTCCAGCACCGCAGACTTCTGCTCCATGCGCACTGTCAGCTCCTTGATCAGCCTGTCGCTGCTGCCATCCAGAAACAGTTTCGAGAAATGCACATCCTGGGCGTATTCCTCCGGCGTTATGAGCCCGACGCAGGGTGCCGTGCAGCGCCCGATCTGATGCTGCAGGCAAGGCCGGGTGCGATTGCGGAAATAACTGTCTTCACATTGCCGCAGCCGGAAGACCTTCTGCAGAATCGCCAGACTCTCCCGCACGGCACTGGCGCTGGGATAGGGCCCGAAGTAGGTGGCGTCCTGGCGCTTGAGCCCGCGGTAGAAGGCCAGCCGAGGAAAGTCATCGCGGCTCGTGAGCATGATGTAGGGATAGGATTTGTCATCGCGCAGTTCGATGTTGTAGGGCGGCTTGTGCTGCTTGATGAGCGTCTGCTCAAGCAGCAGTGCCTCGGTCTCGTTGCGGGTGACTGTCACTTCGAGATTGCAGATGCGCGCTACCAGCGCCATGGTCTTGGTATCAAGTCCCGAGGCCCGGAAATAATTGCTCACGCGTTTCTTGAGATTGCGGGCCTTGCCCACGTAGAGAATGCCACCCTGCTCGTCCAGCATGCGATACACGCCAGGGCGTGTCGTCAGACTGGCAATGGTGGCCTTGGGGTCGAATGCGGGACTAGCGGGTAGCACTGACGGCGCTGAGGGCATCGCTGAGTCCATGCTTGACGGCCAGAATCGTCAGTTCCACGTCGCTGTTCAGGTTCAGCTTGGCGAAGATCCTGTAGCGGTAGCTGTAGACGGTCTTGCGGCTGATGCACAGATGTTCGGAGATCTTGTTGACCTTCTGATGATCCACCAGCATGAGGGCAATCTGCAGCTCGCGCTCGGACAGCTGGTCGAAGGGCGAGGTGCGTTGTTCCAGAGCCGGCTGTCGTTCGAAATGGGAGGCAATGCGCGGGCTGATGTAACGCTGGCCGCTGTGCACCAGATGCAGTGTCCAGAGCATTTCCTGCTCGGTAATGCAGGGTGTCACATAGGCAGAAGCGCCAGCTCGCAGCATGCGGGAAGGCTGCACACCCAGATTCAAGGGAATCATCACGATCACGCGCAACGTCGGAAACGCACGCAGAATGCGCTGGGTCATCTCCAGGCCTGCCAGGCCGCCGGTCTTCAGGTGGATGACGACGATCTCGGCCGCCACGCGCTCAAGCATCAGCAAGGCGTCTTCGACATGGTCGGCTTCGGCCACTACACACATGCCTGGTTCCCTGTCGATCAGCGCGGCAAGACCATGGCGCAGCAGCTGATATTCATCGATCAGCAGCACGCGTATCACGTTGTCATTGGCAGGTGTTTTCTTCATGGAGGGCCTCGGCTCGATTTTTAACACAGCTCCTGTGGCAAGTACATCGCGAAATCACCCGGCGTCACTCGCCGGCACCCATTGCACTTCGGGCTCCAGGACAATGCCGAACTGCAGTTCGACGTCGCGGATGATGGCCTGTGCCAGCGCCAGGATTTCGCCAGCGCTGGCCCCGCCGTGATTGACCAGCACAAGGGATTGCTTTTCGTAGACCCCCGCCTGGCCAAGCCGCCTGCCCTTCCATCCTGCACGCTCGATAAGCCAGGCCGCTGGCACCTTGATCTGCCTGAGAGTGCCGTCCATGACCTCGTGGCCCGGCAGGTCGG
>CAYWMC010000307.1:0-3252 GCA_964459345.1 uncultured Klebsiella sp.
GAACCCCCGGTACGCTGCCGACCAGCACCGAAGATGCTTTCAAAGAAATCCGAGAAATCGCCGCCGCTGCCCTGGCTGCTGCTCTGCCAGCCGGGCGGGGGCTCGAAGCGCTGCCCGGCGCTGCCGTACTGACGCAGCTGGTCGAATTCGGCGCGCTTCTTGTCGTCCGAAAGCACCTCATAAGCTTCCGCGACGTCCTTGAACTGCTTCTCGGCATCCTTGTCCGTGCTGACATCGGGGTGGAACTTGCGGGCGAGCTTGCGATAGGCCGTCTTGATGGCCTTGAGGTCGGCGTCAGTGCTGACGCCCAGAATCTTGTAGTAGTCCTTGAATTCCATGCGGGGATATTCCTGTGACAGGTCGGCGGTGTCCCGTGCGACACGAGTGCATCATGCCGCGCGGGTACAGCCTGCTGCCTTGATCTGTCTCAATACGCGAAGCAGTAGAAATAGCCGTTGCCACCGGTGGCGATCAGGTCTTCCTGGCTGCAGCTGCGGGTGCCGTGGGCACTGTTCCAGGAAGTCGGGTTCGCGCCGCCGCCCTGACGGTCATGGTGTCCGGCCTGTGCAGCGCCGGCACTGCTGCTCGTCCAGTTGTTGCAGGTGTGATCCTCGGCATCCGTGAAGGCCGTGCCATCGGCCTGGGAGCCGGTGAGGATGTCATGCTGGTTCGGCGTGTCGCCGCGCCCGTTCACCAGTGCGCCTGCTTCGGTCAGGGAATTGTCCTTGCCGGTGAGAGCGGCCTCGCTGTGCAGTTGCTCCAGATTGGCGGCAATCTGCACGCCTTTGGCGTTGTACCAGGGGCCTGCACCGATGCGGTCACGGGCATTCACGGCGGGCTGGCCACCGGCGGCCTGGGTGCTCAGATAGGCGCGCCAGGTCTTGCCGCCCGCGCCCACGGCCGTGGCAAGGGCCGCACAATGGGCGTCGGCACCGGCCAGCCCTCCCAGATTGGCGCCGTTGCCGGACCCCACGCTGGTGATGAAGAAGCTCAGGCTGGTGTCCTGGGAATGGCTCAGGCTGGTGGACAGCGCCAGCAGCAATGTAGCAGCAGACAGTAGTATTTTTCTCATTCTGGGTCTCCTTGCGTGAATCCCCCGGTTAATGGTCTGATGAGTCAGGGCGGGTGGTGCGCGGGCATTGCGTGAGGGGATGGAACCGCAGTGTGCAGGGCGTGCCCCTGCGGCGTCAATCGCGATTCCCCCGGTCCGGGTAAACGCTGGTGGCGGGCCCGCGTTGAAGTGCCCGGAGACAGCGACATCGATGAACAGTGGAGTAGGTGCAATGCGCAGCGTGGTGTGGGTGGTGATGCTGTGTGGGCTGGCGCTGGGGACAGGCGCCTGGGCAGCCGACGCCGAACCGGACCTGCCCGTCGACGCGGCCAGCGTTGCCAGTGGCGTGCCGGACAGTGACCAGCCCGCGGCCGATCCGGAAGCTGAAGCCCGCCGTTCCCGCGAGATCAGCGCGGCTCTGGAACAGTTCGAGAATTCCATCGCCACGCTGGAAGGGGAGCAGGGGCCTTACGACCCGAGTCTGATCGAAGTGCTGCTGGACTTCGCCCGCTACCAGAGCGAGCTTGGGCAGCACGCCGCCGCTGCCGATCTGTTCGAGCGCGCCCTGAACATCACCCGCATCAGTCACGGGCTGCGCAGCCCGGAGCAGGTCATGGTGCTGCAGGGGCTGATTGACGCCCATATGGCGGCGGGCAACTGGGCCCTGGCCGACGACCGCGCCCACCTCGCCTTCTATCTGCAGAAGCGTCTGCACGCCCCCGACTCCCCGGAATATGTCGCTGCCCTGCTGCAATACGGGCAGTTCAAGCAGCAGGTGTTCGGCGGCAACCGGCTGAGTCGCTCCGCGCTGGCGAGCATCCGTGACATCGAGGAGCTGCAGGGCCTGTATTCGGATGTGCTGGGGATGTCCGGACGCGACGTTGAAGAAACCGGCAATCCGCTGCGCACACTGGACAGCCGCGAGCGCTTCGAGCTGCTGCATGCCCGTGCCGTGACGGAATTCCAGCTGGCCCAGTTCGCCATGCACAGCGTGCCGCTGGGGCTCGACCGGCCGGTGGAGCGCTACATCAGTGAATTCGTGTGTCGGGACGTCGTCGGCCAGAACGGTCAGGTGGCGCAACAATGCGGCACTGTGCGCAGAGAGAACCCGGCCTATCGGGACTGGGAGATGCAGCGCCAGATGTACAGCGACCGCATCCGCTATGCCGTGTCGTCCCTGGACGAGTCGGTGCGGGCCGCGCAGGCCGTGCTCGAGGAGAATCCCTCGCTGCTGCTGGGGGAGAACGCGGTGTCCGCCGCCCGCATGCAGGATCTGCAGGCCATGCAGCAGCGCGCCGAGCGTGACTATCGCCGCAGCCGCATGGACTGGTAGACATGGACGCTGGCGCGACCGCCTGCCTATAATCGCCGCCCCTGCTCACTCTCTACAGAGGATCCATTCTGGACGCATTCCTGGTATCCACGGGCGTCGTCGCCCTTGCCGAAATCGGCGACAAGACGCAGTTGCTGGCCTTCATCCTGGCCGCCAAATTCCGCAAGCCCGTCCCCATCATCCTGGGCATTCTGGTGGCCACCCTCGCCAATCACGGCGTGGCCGGGGCGCTGGGCGCCTGGATCACGGGCCTCTTCACGCCGCAAACCCTGCGCTGGATTCTGGGCATCTCCTTTCTGGCCATGGCTGGCTGGACGCTGATTCCTGACAAGTTCGACGAGAACGACGCAAAGCTGGCGCATACCGGTGTGTTCATGGCGACACTGATCGCGTTCTTCCTGGCCGAGATGGGCGACAAGACGCAGGTGGCCACCGTGGCACTTGCAGCCAGTTACAACGCGCTGGTGCCCGTGGTGCTGGGGACGACACTGGGCATGATGATCGCCAACGTGCCCGCCGTGCTGCTGGGCAATCGCATTGCCGGCAAGCTGCCCGTGCGCGCCGTGCATGCCGTCGCGGCGCTCATCTTCGCTGCCCTCGGCGTGGCCGTATTGCTGGGCGTCGGGTCCTGAAAAACCGCGACTTGCGGGGAATCTGACGCAATCCGGGCAATCCCGGGCAACATGCTGATCTGTCGGGGCCGTGCTTGCTGCTGTTCAAGCCGCTGTGACAGAATGGCCGCCGTTCGCTGCCGCTGCTCGCAGCACTTTTGACACGCTCAACCGGGGTTCCCAATGCCAAACAAGAGTCTGACCATCATCGCTGCAATTGCCGTCATCGGCCTGCTGTTTCTGGTCTATCTGGCGGC
>CAYWMC010000308.1:0-3213 GCA_964459345.1 uncultured Klebsiella sp.
GTCGGCGCATTGCCCAGGGCCACCGCCAGGTTGCGCAGCCAGCATTCGTAGCCAATGCGGCGGATGGCCGAGCCTTCCGTGCAGCGCAGAAACTCCTCCTCACTCCACAGAAACAAGTCCGTCAGCTGCGCATCGTCCAGGCCGTGGCGCGGGCGGAAGTCGTCTTCCTTGCTCACCCGCGTGAACTTGTTCCAGGGGCAGATCAGCTGACAGTCGTCGCAGCCGAACACGCGGTTGCCCATCAGGGGGCGCAGCTCCAGAGGGATGGCGTCGCGCAGCTCGATGGTCAGGTAGGAGATGCAGCGGCGCGCGTCCAGCACGTTCGGGCCCACGAAGGCCTGGGTGGGGCAGATGTCCAGACACGCCGTGCAGCTGCCGCAGTGGGCGGTGGTGGGGGCGTCCACCGGCAGGGGCAGGTCGGTGAACAGCTCTGCCAGAAAGAACCACGAGCCTGCCTGTTTGTTGATCAGCATGGTGTTCTTGCCGATCCAGCCCAGGCCCGCCTTCTCGGCCAGGGCGCGCTCCAGCACCGGCGCACTGTCCACGAAGGCGCGGTAGCCAAAGGGGCCGGTGGCCTCGGTAATGCGCTCGGCCAGCTTCTGCAGACGCTTGCGGATCAGCTTGTGGTAGTCGCGCCCCCGGGCATAGCGCGACACATAGGCCTTGTCGGCCTGCTTCAGCGGCGCCAGGGAATTGGTGGTGGTCAGCGCGTAGTCCATGCGCACGCAGACGACGCGCAGCGTGTCGGGCACCAGCGCCTGGGGCTGCAGGCGCATGTCGCCGTGGCGCGCCATGTAGTCCATCTCGCCGTGGTAGTGATTGGCCAGCCAGTGCTCCAGATGCGGGCGATAGGCTGTCAGATCCACGTCGGTGATCGCCACCTCCTGAAAGCCCAGCTCGCCGCCCCAGGCCTTGATGTCGCGGGCCAGCTGCGCCAGTGCGGCGGTGTCGAGCGTGTGTGCTGCGCCCTCGCGCCCGGGCAGCGACGGCGGCAGCACAGTGTCTGGCGCGGTGCTCATCTCAGAGCGTCCGCAGAATGGCAGCCGCCGCTTCCAGCGTGGAGTCGTCCTTGCAGAAGCAGAAACGGATCAGGGTGCTGGCGGGGGCCTTCTCGTAGAAGGGCGACAGCGGAATGGCCGCCACGCCCTTGTGCTGCGTCATCCAGTTCACGAACTCGGTGTCGCGCTGCTGGCTGATGGCGCTGTAATCCACCAGCTGGAAATAGGTGCCACGCGAAGGCAGCAGCGTGAAGCGCGAGCCCTCCAGCAGCCGGCAGAAGGTGTCGCGCTTTTCCTGGTAGAAGGCCGGCAGCTCCTTCGCATGCTCCGGGCACTGCGCCATGAAGTCGGCCAGCGCGTACTGAATGAAGCTGGGCGAGGTGAAGGTGACGAACTGGTGCACCTTGCGGAACTCCGTGGTCAGCGCCGCCGGCGCCACACAATAGGCCAGCTTCCAGCCCGTGGCATGGTAAGTCTTGCCGAACGAGAACACCGCGAAGCTGCGCGCCCGCAGCTCGGGGTGACGCAGCACGCTCTGGTGCACGCCGCCGTCATACACCATGTGTTCGTACACTTCGTCGGCCAGCACCAGAATGTCGGTGTCGCGCGTGAGTGCCGCCAGGGCGTCGATGTCCTGCGCGCTCAGCACCGCGCCGCTGGGGTTGTGGGGCGTGTTGATGATGATCAGCCGGGTGCGGGGCGTCAGGGCGTCTTCCACCTGCTGCCAGTCCACGTGGAAGTCCGGCAGCTGCAGCGGGATATGGATGGCTTTGCCGCCGGCCAGGCGGATGGCCGGGTCATAGGAATCGTAGGCCGGGTCGAACACGATCACTTCGTCACCCGGCGCCACGCTGGCCTGGATGGCATCGAACAACGCCTCGGTGGCGCCAGAGGTTACCGTCACCTCTTGATCCATGTCCGCCGGGCAGCCGTAATGATCCAGCACCTTGGCCGCAATCTGCTCCCGCAGCGCCGGAATGCCCGTCATGGGCGGGTATTGATTGCGGCGATCATTCAGATAATGGGCCACGCGTTCACGCAGAGGTTCCGGACAATCGAAGTCAGGAAAGCCCTGTGACAGGTTGATGGCCCCATGCTCCTGTGCCATTCTCGACATGACTGTGAAGATGGTAGTGCCGATATCCGGGAGTTTGCTGCGCACGTGCGGGGCCTCGACTGTAGAAGGAGCGGCCAGTGTAACGCGAGTCTGATACCAAGGTCTCTCCACCCATCATCACATTCATTCACCAAAGACAGCGCAGTGGTTCTCATGAAAAAAGTTCCTGGCAAGACCCCGGCCCCCAAGGCGCAGGCCACCATCTTTCCCGCGTCCAGCCTGGCCCCCAAACCTGTGTGCTCCTTGAAACTGCTGGACATTCGTGCCGGCCGTGACGCCCTGCTGCACTATTTCGACAACACCTGGGCGCTGACAGAAACCCTGTTCTCGGCCCTGACCAGCGACGAAGCCTATTACCTGCGGCCTTACCACAAGACGCGCCACCCGCTGATCTTCTACTTCGCGCACCCCGTGACCTTCTACATCAACAAGCTGCTGGTGGCCGGCATTCTGACCGAGCCCGTGAACAAGCACTTCGAAGTGCTGTTCGAAACCGGCGTGGACGAGATGAGCTGGGACGACCTGCACGAAGGCGACCAGAGCATCTGGCCGCCGCTGCAGGAGGTTGTCGAGTACCGCCAGAAGGTGCGCGAGATTGTGCGCAGCGTGATCCAGACCCACCCCGCATTCGACAAGCCCATCACCATGGACAGCCCCGGCTGGGCACTGGTGATGTGTTTCGAGCACGAGCGCATTCATCTGGAAACCTCCAGCGTGCTGATGCGCGAACTGCCCGCCCAGCATGTGCAGACCCCCGCACAATGGCCCCAGGTGCTGCTGCGCCCTGAGCCCCAGCCCAACACCCGCCCACAGCCCGGCGTGCATTACCCCGCCCAGAACCCGATGGTCAGCGTGGGCGCCACCAGTGTGCGCCTGGGCAAGCCCCGCGACTGGCCAAGCTTCGGCTGGGACAACGAATACGGCGAAGACAAGCGCCACACAGCCGCCTTCAAGGCCAGTCAGCGCCTGATCAGCAACGGCGAGTTCTACGAGTTCGTGGCCAGCGGTGGCTATCTGGATGACCGCCACTGGAGCGAGCAGGGACTGGGCTGGCGCCGCTTCCGCAACACCCGCTGGCCCACGTTCTGGGTGCAGGAC
>CAYWMC010000309.1:0-3209 GCA_964459345.1 uncultured Klebsiella sp.
CCATTTCGATCTATCCATGGCCAGGCAATGTCCGGGAACTGGAAAACGCCATTGAACGGGCCGTGGTGCTTGCCGAGTCGGAGTATATCGGCGCCGAGCTGCTGGCTATCGATACCAGTGCGCGGGCTCAGCTGCGTCCGCTGAGCGACCGCACCATGGTCGGCTCCGGCGCCAGCGCAGCACCCACGACCCTGACGGTGCATGACGATCCCGTCGAAGAGCTCTCCCTGGAAGACTACTTTCAGCGCTTTGTCCTGGAGCACCAGGACCAGATGAACGAAACCCAGCTGGCCCGCAAGCTTGGCATCAGCAGGAAGTGTCTCTGGGAAAGGCGACAGCGCTTCGGATTGCCCCGCAAGAAAAAGCAGGCCTGACCCCTCCTTCGCACTATTTCGCAAACGCCCTCTCGCACTGGCTTTTTCATGGAAATGTGATGCCAGTCACTGACATGTCACCGCAGTGACAATTTGTTACTGATACCCAACTACTCATTCATTTGGAGATTTTCGGTAACACAGTACCAGTTAAAACATCTTGAATTCACGCCAAAATACCACAAGTCTTTGTTTTTATTATTATTTCATTATCTGGCACAGTTAGTGCTCTATATACGCCACAATAACAATAAATAATAACAACGACGTCCAATAACAATAAAAATCGCATGACTCGGTTTGGTGCAGTAAATAAGAAAAAAAAGTAACAGGTTTTCGGTATTCAGGCGGTGCATCTATTGTCGGACTGGAGATACTGTTTCAAAAAAATGCTTTGCGGTGCTGTATTTGGTGCCTCATTAGTACAATAAAAATAACAAAACTAAATTACCTTCCTTGCGGGGGGGCTGTACTCGCCCCCCAGAGCATTTCCTCCTGCTAATTTCCTTCCGATCGGTGTATTATCCGGCTCCATTCGCGTACATGCCTGACTGTCAGAGGCATTGCTTTTGTACGTGGTGCCAACGCTTCCCGACGCCGAACAGCCCGGTCAATGGATCCTGAAAATCAGATGCTACGAAAGTTAACCAGAGTTCTATTCGGCAAACGCGCCAAGCCGGCAGCTCCGGAAGCCTCGCAATCCGCTCCTTCGGCCACTGTACAACGGCAGTCCCGACCTGCAGAACGCCCTGCCGCCCGCCCGGCAGGCAGAGCCCGACTCGAAGATCTCGACCTGTCCCGAGCCACCATCATTGAACGCGAAGAGCACTGCATTTCCCGCAAGGACATTTCGCCGAATGCGCTGAAAGTCCTTTATCGGCTGAATGAGAGCGGCTTCCACGCTTTTCTTGTAGGCGGAGGAGTTCGCGACCTGCTGCTGGGAGACACACCCAAGGACTTTGACATTTCCACCGATGCGACACCGGAGGAGATCAAACAACTGTTCCGCAATGCCATGATCATCGGCAGACGCTTCAAGATCATTCACCTGCGCTATGGTCGCGAGATCATCGAAGTGACGACCTTCCGCGCACATCATGCCCCCGAGAATGAATTCGAAGACGATGCGTCGAACCGCAGCATCAAGGGTCTCGATTCCGCTCATTCCAGTTCCGGCATGATTCTGCGCGACAATGTGTGGGGCAATATCAACGACGACGCCTTGCGTCGCGACTTCACAGCCAATGCCCTGTACTACACCACCGACGGCTTCCGTGTCCTGGATTTTGCCAACGGCCTTGAAGATATCGACAATCACGTGCTGCGCATGATCGGTGATCCGGCCACGCGCTACCGCGAAGATCCAGTGCGCATGCTACGTGCCATTCGTTTTGCCGCAAAACTGGATTTCACCATCGAGCCAGGCACACGTGCCCCGCTCGACGAGCTGGCGCCGCTTCTGGAATCCATCTCGCCTGCGCGGCTGTTCGATGAAACACTGAAGATGCTGACGGGTGGTTATGCCGAAGAGACCATGGCCCTGCTGCGTCAGTTCAAGATTGGCTCGGTGCTTTTCAAGAGCACGATGAACGCCACGCGCGACCCGGAGAGTCCGGGCAGCAAGTTGCTCGTGCTCGCCATGCGCAACACGGATTCCCGCCTGGCCGAAGGCAAGACAGTCACGCCCGCGTTCCTGTTTGCAGCCCTGTTGTGGGCGCCCTTGCAGCAGGAACTCCAGCGCATGCTCAACGGCGAGCCTGTGACGCTTGCCGATCAGCAGGAGGCCGCCAATCGAGTGATTGGCAAGCAGCTCCAGATCACCTCGATTCCCAAGCGCTTCTCCATCGCTACCCGCGAAATCTGGGAACTGCAGCTGCGGCTTGAACAGCGCAGCCGCCGCAGTGTGGAAACTGTCTATCAGCATCCGCGTTTCCGGGCAGGCTATGACTTCCTGCTGCTGCGCGAAGAGAGCGGCGAGCCGCTGGACGGGCTGGGGCAGTGGTGGACGGATTTCCAGATCAGTGATAAAAACCTGCAGGAACAGATGCTGGAAGCGCTGGGCAAACCCGGTGGCGCGAAACGCCGACGCCGTCGCAAACCCACACGCAAACCCGCCGGAGACTCAGGAACCGCCGCGTGACAGATCACTCCAGACCCGTGCAGGCCGCCAGCAGAAAGCCCCCCGGCTTCATCGCCGTCGAGGGCCCTATCGGGGTGGGCAAGACCAGCCTGGTCAGACGCCTTGCCGACACATTTCACAGTGAGATGCTGCTGGAGCTTCCAGAGGAGAACCCCTTCCTGGAGCGCTTCTACCATGACCCTCAGCGCAATGCGCTGGCAACCCAGCTGTTCTTCCTCTTCCAGCGCGCCAGACAGATGCAGGAGCTGCGCCAGAAGGACCTCTTCGAAACCGTCCGCGTGGCCGACTTCCTGATCGACAAGGATGCCCTGTTCGCGCGCCAGAATCTCGATGACGACGAGTTTGCCCTGTACCAGCAGGTCTATCAGCACCTGACTATCGACGCGCCGGTACCCGATCTCGTCATTTACCTGCAGGCTCCGGCCAGCGTGTTGCTGCAACGTATCCAGAAGCGCGGCATTCCTGCAGAGCAGCAGATCCAGCGCGACTATCTGGAAAAGCTCAACGAGGCCTACACGAATTTTTTCCATTATTACGAACGCAGCCCGCTGCTGATCGTGAACTGTGCCGAGATTGACCTGGTCGGCAATGACGAGGATTATCAGCAACTCGTGGAGCACATCCTGACGAGTACCAGCGGGACACATTACTTCAATCCACACCCCAGCCTCTTGTAAGCACAACGCAAGGCCCGG
>CAYWMC010000310.1:0-3194 GCA_964459345.1 uncultured Klebsiella sp.
GAGGCTCCCGGCGATGCGAGGGCACCCGGGATGGGTGCGGGTCAGCCGCAGAACGGCGAGCCCGCCTGCCGGGGCCGCGTCGATACCCACTGTTCGCGGGCAAGCCCGCTCCCACAGTCCCGCACCCACAGGTTCGCCAATGCAGGCTCAGCCGCTGACGCGCATCACACTCGTGAAGCCATTGGTACCCACGTATTCCCACGTCGCATCCGTACTCGTGTGGCGGTGATCCACCGCACGGTACTGCACATATTCGTGGTAGGCCGGATTCGGCAGCCCGTTCACCACGATCTTCTCGCCGCCCAGCCCACCCAGCAGCGTCATCTCCACAGTGGACTCGGGGACGGTGAACCTGATCGTGTCCGTGCCCCGCTCCACCGTGAACGGCACGCGGTGCTTGCTGCGGGACAGCCGGTCGAAGCCTGCGAAGATCACGGGGAACATCTTGTCGAAGGTTTCCTGCTGCGCGGGGGTCATGGACTCGTCGATATGGATGCGCGTCCAGTTGCCCATCAGGAAGGTCACCAGGAAGCGGATGCCGGCAAGATCGGCGCCCTCGAAGTGGCCCGAGCGGATCTCGATCAGGCGGTTGCCGTCACAGCGCAGCTCGGTGGGCAGCCCGAAGTTGCAGGGGCAGGGAATCTCGCAGCTGCAGCACTCTGCAAGATCCGCGATCATGCTGAAGCGCTCGCTGGCGCCAAAGCTCAGGGAGGTGACTCCGGACAGGGCCATGCCTGTCAGCAGCCCCCCGGTAAAGGCTCGTCTTTTCATGTCCAGTGATCCTTGTTTTATTGTTCTGTTGTTCTGGTCAGGTGTTCTGATCAGTTGCTTACTTCAGCTTGCAGGTATTGACCCCCAGCAGGGTATACAGCGGACAGAAATTGAACAAGCCTGTGAGCAAAGGCACCAGACCGATCCAGCCCCACGCGCCAATGATGCCCAGCAGGGTAAAGGCGATCAGGGCGACGCCCGCTGCTACTCGAATGATCTTGTCTGGTCCACCGACGTTCGCTTTCATGGTCTCTCCTTCGTGAGTTGTGGGGTGCTTCAGGTCGAAATGAGGAAGTTGCTCATCATGCCCAGGTCTTCATGTTCCAGGATGTGGCAGTGATACAGGTAGATGCCTGCATGGTTCTCGAATTTCATCAGCACCTGCACGCGTTCGCCGGGCAGCACCAGCACCACGTCCTTCAGACCGTAGTCGGTGAAGCCGCTGGCCAGGTGCTGGTGCACATCGCTCTGCGCGCCGTTGCGGCGGCGGCCGAGCACGCGGAAGCTGACGTTGTGCACATGCATCGGGTGCGCCATCTGCATCATGCCGCCCATGCCCATGCCCATCCCCATGCTGACGTCGTTGGCGAATTCCCAGACTTCCGTATCACCCAGCGTCACACGATCGCTGTCGTGCACCTCGTCCATGGCGCCGTAGCTGCGGCCGTTCAGGCGAGGCGCTCCCATCATCATGGATATCTCCACCTGGCGCGGGGCCTGCCCATTGACGGCGTCCTCCAGTGCCAGCGCCGGGAAGCGGCTGAGGGTGGCGGGCAGAGGCCGTGCGTCCACCGTGGCAGACGTCGCGACGAAGGCCGCGATGGGCCGCGCGCCGTCCACAAGGGGCAGGCCCAGTTGTTCAGACGTGAAATGCTGCAGTGAAGGTGTCCAGGACTCGGCCAGAAGCTGCACCGTGTCCCCCGCATTCAGGCTGGAGAAGTCCATCCAGACATCCGCGCGCTCGCCAATGCCCAGTGTCAGCCTGGCCTGCTGCACCGGCTGCTCCAGCAGACCGCCATCGGTGCCGACGACGGTGAAGGGGGCATCATTGCTCCAGCGCAGATGATAGAGCGTGGAGTTCGAGCCATTGAACAGGCGCACCCGGTGCGCGCCGCGGGGCACTTCCCGGCGATACTCGGCGCGGCCATTGACCAGCACGCGCTCGCCGCTGAAACCCATCATCCAGTTGTGCCGGGCATTGCCCAGGTACACCAGCTGGTTGCCGCCATCGAAGCTGCGGTCCTGAATCACCAGTGCCACATCCTGGGCACCGCCCGGCAATTGCGCCGCGTCTTCCTCCTCGTCGCTGATCAGCAGCATGCCTGTCATGCCCTGATACACCTGAAAGGACGTGCGCTCGTGGGGATGGGGATGGAACCAGTAGGAACCGGCGCGGTTGCCGACCTCGAACTCGTAGACGAAGCGCTGGCCCGGATCGATGGCATACATCGGGTGGCCGTCCATGCGCTGCACAATGTTCAGGCCATGCCAGTGCACGATGCTCGGCTCGGGCAGCGCATTGTCGAAATGCACCCGCAACTTCTGGCCACGGCGCACGCGAATGACAGGGATATGCCCTGAGCCATCCAGGAAGCTCAGCGCGTCGGCGGGGCCCTTGAGCACACTGCCGGTATAGCGCCACACCGCCGTCGGTGCGCCGTCCAGCAGCTGCACCGTGCCAGGCTCGGCGCGCAGGGAAAGCTCCACGTCCGGTTCAAAGCCAGGCGTGGCCTCGGCTGGCGGGATGCGGGCATGGGTCATGGCCTGCGCCAGTGCGCTGCGGGCATGGCCCAGCAGCAGGCCGGCGGCGCTCAGGCCCTGCAGAAATTGTCGACGTCTGATCATTGCTGATTCCGTGTGTTGGCTTGTTGTGCACACCAGAAAGCACAACGGAGCGACGCTGATGCGACGCTCCGTTGCAGTGTAGTGCGTTGTGAGACGAGTGAATTGTGCTGGATCAACGATCCTGCAATCAGTTGACTGCCAGGACGTCGCAATCGAGCTTGTCGAGGATCTTCTGGGCAGTCGTGCCCACGAGCACGCCCTTCACGCCGCTGCGGGCAGAAACACCCAGCACCACGATGTCGGCCTTCAGCGCGTTGGCTTTCTCGACGATGACCCGCTTGGCATCACCGCGCACCACATGGAAGTGATTCAGCGACACACCGAAGGCGTGGGCCAGGGTGGCGATCTCGCCGTCCGGATGCTCTTCTGCACCGGCCAGCAGGTGGCTGAAGTCCGGCTTGGCCGGAACCGCCGCAATCACGTGCAGGGGCAGGCCGGTGAACTCTGACATTTCGTGGGCATTCTTCATCACGGCATTGTTCAGACCCATGTGGCCTTCGTCCTGGGAAACCAGATCCAGGGCGGCCAGAATCACCTTGCCACTGAAGCTCTTGCGCTCGCGCACCAGCAGCACCGGC
>CAYWMC010000311.1:0-3182 GCA_964459345.1 uncultured Klebsiella sp.
TACGCCTTCGCGTCGCCGGCCTGGATCGCCAGCATCAGCCCTTCATCCTCTGTCATAGAGAGATCCTTGCTCCGTAGACCATCTGCCTGGTGACAACGCGTGAACAACAGGAATGTCCTGGCCTGCGCAGTGATCTCGTTGCCGCATTCTAGACGGCAGCACTGAATCTTTCATTCACTGGTCGCCTGACTATACGCACGCCCGTTCGATATCCGTCGGGCCCTGAAAAGCAAAACGCCCGGCTGGAGACCAGTCGGGCGTTTCGCGTGTCTGCAGTGGAGCGCAGGAGCTTACTGGTCTGCGCCGTTGGTGCAGATAGTGGCTTGAATCACGACATCCAGTGCGGTGGGCAGATCGCTGCCTGCGACTGTCTGCACCGGGCTTTCCGGGAAGTCAGTATCCGTTACGCCATACAGTGCCGGGGACACGAGGTTGGCGAAGCTGCCAGCGCCACCGATGTAGATGCGGGTGCTGTGCACATAGCGTGTCGGGTTGGTGGTGGATGTCAGGTTGTAGCGAACCTTGAAGACGCCGGGCGCTGCAGAATCCCAGTAGCCGACAGTCGCGCCGCCGATATCCACGTCTCCTGCGGCCAGCAGTCGACCGGCAAATGCTGCGCCGCCACCGGTTGTGTCAAAGGCATTCAGGTAACCCGTGGCGCCATCGCTGATGCCGACCGGAGTGAACGCGCTCACGCTGCTCAGAGGTGACTGACCCGGCGTGTTGCCCTTCACGAACACATTGAAGCAGCCCTGTGGCAGCACGACGCCCGGATCAACCACTTCGTCTTCGCAGAAATCGTTCTTGAAGGTGAAGTAGGATGCCCAGCTGCCGCCCGGGGCGATTTGCAGTGTGCCAGCCCAGGCAGATTCAGTCTGTACGACAGGGTTGGTTGTGCCACCGCCCGAGCCGCCACCACTGGAACCGCCACCGCCTGAACCGCCTTCGTTGCAGGGCTGGTTGCTGTCATGGTGGTGACCCGCGTGGCTGCCAGAGCCGTGTGAGTAACCAGACTTGCCTGACTTGTCAGATTTGCCGGACTTGTCAGACTTGCCTTTGTTGCCGTAGGAGCTGCTGCCGTACGACTTGTTCTTGCTGGAAGAATTGCTGGCAGACGACTTGTTGCTGCTGTTGCCATAAGAGCTGGTGGCATTGTAAGTCTTGCCGCCGCTGCTCTTGGCAGAGCTGGAGCTGCCCTTGCCCTTGCTGGAGCTGTTCTTGTCAGACTTGCCGGACTTGTCCGATTTGTCGGATTTGCCTGACTGACCTGATTTTCCGGACTTGTCTGATTTGTCGGACTTGCCGGATTTACCTGACTTGTCGGACTTGTCTGATTTGTCCGATTTGTCGGACTTGCCACCGCCAGTGCCGCCACCGCCAGTGCCGCCGCCAGTATCGCCACCGGACACTGTGCGGGAGACCACGGCGTGCGCTGCGACAAACACGTCAGCATTGCAGAACGTGTCGGCATTGATTGGCAGGCTGCTCAGAGGGATGGTGAAACTGTGCGTCGCACTGTTCAGGTTCGTGGCACTGTGGGGGAACAGCCCGATCTGCGGGTTGCCGCTGCCGTTGACGGGGAGCAGGGCCAGGTTGTCACCGATCCAGGCGTGGGCCTCATTGAGCTTCCAGTCGCCAATCAACAGGTAGTCCAGCAGGACGGTGTCTTCGTTGATGGTGACGCAGACGGCACCTACTTCAGTAGTCTGTCCTGCGTACAGAACGGAGCACTGGGCCTCGTTCGGAGCCTGTGCCAATGCAGAAGAACCAGCAAACAGGGTGCTGATCAGTGCAAGTGCCGCCAGAGTGGTGTGAAACAGTTTCATTTTCCAAGCCTCGTTGTTGCGAATTCGTCCTTACGGATTCAGTTCGATCGGTGGTGCACACCAATGGTTTGCACACTCCTTGATCAATTGGATGCATTCTGAACGATGTCCAGCACGGCCGCGAGTGCTAACAGGGGCAAAAACTGGGTAAATTATCGCCAGATTTTTGCCCTGTTCCCGCTGGACTGTGAGCTGCGTCACACCTGTTCAGCTGAGCAGGCGCACTTCCTGCTGCGGATACGGAATCGCGATGCCAGCCGCCTGCAGGGCGTCGTGGATAGCAAGATTGGCGACATACTGGGATTCGAAGCGCACCGCTGTTCTGGCCCAGAAGCGGATGCCCAGGTTCATGCCGCTGCTGCCAAAGGAGTCGATGCCCACTTGCGGTTCGCGTTCGGTGCTGATGCCCTCGACGGTCTGCAGGGCATCCAGAACCGTCTTGATTGCCGCCCGTGGGTCGCTCTGGTAGGCAACGCCCACGATCATCTCGACGATGCTGTCCTTCTGCGAGTTGTGCAGCACTTCCCCCACGATGTGCTTGTTCGGAATGCTGATGCGGACCCCGTCCTCGTCGCTGAGCAGGGTGTAGGCCAGATGCACTTCCGTGACGATGCCGCTGACGCCTTTGACGGAGATGGTGTCCCCCACCACGAAGGGCCGCGCCAGAATGATGTTGAAGCCGGCGCCGTAGTTCGCCACCAGCCCCTGCACGGCAAGGCCGGCGCCCAGAGACAGGGCCCCGATCGCCGCCACAAAGGGCGTCACGCTGATGCCGAGCTTGCCCAGGGCCATGATGGCGATCATCGCGATGAACAGCAGGCGCAGGGTGTTGGCCACCAGGCCGGCCAGGGTGACATCCACCGCACGACGACGGCACAGCGTCAGCACCACGTCGCGGAGCTTGTTCGCCACATAGGTACCCGCCAGCACGATGATGATCGCGCCGATGATCTGAAAGCTGTAGTCCACCAGAAAACTGGTGATCTGGGTGTAAATGGCCGTGAACTGCAGAATTTCCTGTTGCATGGGAGCATACCTCGTGAGGAGAGCGGACCTGCATTGTAGAGCGATTGAGCTGCCGTGCGAGCACGCATTTGCAGTATCGACGCGCCGCAACGCCCTGGGGTATTCTGCCCCAGTCTTCCCTCATCAAGCCCTGTCATGCAGAACCCGATCCGCCCTGACGACAGCTTCACGCGTTCCGCCGGCCGGCAGCTCGCCCTCTATGGCGGCGCAGCCCTGGCGATTCTGGTCATCCTGATGTTCACCCTCGACTTCATCGCCGGCCTGACCAGTGCCAGCGGCGGGGGCACGGCCGGTGCGGTGGACGTCGAGAATCAGGAAATCACCGTCTAC
>CAYWMC010000312.1:0-3145 GCA_964459345.1 uncultured Klebsiella sp.
CGAGCTGCATCTGCTTCTGTCCATGATTACGCCGCTGGGCTGGCTGGAACGTGTGCCCAGCTACAAGGATCAACAGGAAAAGCTGCGTGACAAGGACCTGGAGACCTATGGGTTTCTCGGTTATCCGCTGTTGCAGAGTGCGGACATCCTGATCTACAAGGCGGCCCATGTGCCGGTGGGCGCCGACCAGGTGGCCCATGTCGAGCTGACCCGCGAAGTGGCACGCCGCTTCAATCACATGTACGGGCGCGAGCCTGATTTTGCGGAACGTGCCGAACAGGCCGTGCGCAAGATGGGCAAGAGTGCGGCGCGCGAATTTGCGACGCTGCGTACGGCCTATCAGCAGGATGGTTCTCAGGAAGCACTGGAAGGCGGAAGGGCGCTGGTCAATGCCCAGCAGAATCTCTCTGGAAGTGACAAGGAGCGCCTGCTCGGACATCTGGAAGGCAGTGGCAAGTCGATTCTCGTAGAGCCTCAGGCCCTGCTGACGCCGGCCGCGAAAATGCCGGGGCTGGATGGTCAGAAGATGTCCAAGTCCTACAACAACACAATCGCCCTGCGTGAGCCGCTCGATCAGGTGCAGAAGAAGATCTCGACGATGCCGACGGACCCGGCGCGCATTCGCCGCACGGACCCGGGCGATCCTGCGAAGTGCCCGGTCTGGCAGCTGCACGAGGTGTATTCCGATCAGTCCACGCGCGACTGGGTGCAGACAGGCTGCCGCAGCGCCGGGATTGGCTGTCTGGAATGCAAGCGCCCCGTCATCGACGCAGTGATCGCTGAATTGCAGCCCATTCAGGTGCGGGCTGCGGAATATGAAAAGAACCCCGATGCCGTGCGTGCCGTGCTGGCCGCTGGCAGCGAACGTGCGCGGGAAACCGCTGTACGGACCATGGACGATGTCCGACAGGCCATGGGCTTGAACTACCGCTAGGAACCATTCATGTCCGATACGCCGAACGCCAGTATTGCCGAACCGGTGCCCGCAGAAGAGGGCGCCGCGCAGCCGCGCGTCCGTCTGCTGGTGCCCGGCATGCGCCGTTCTGGCAGCGAGGATGGCGCTGAGCAGGGTGCCGATGGCACACAGCAGGAGATGCCCTTTGCCTTTGTCGATGGCAAGGCTGTCACCGAGCTGCCCACGGACCTGTATATTCCGCCCGATGCGCTGGAAGTGTTTCTGGAAGCTTTCGAGGGCCCGCTGGACTTGTTGCTGTATCTGATCAAGCGCCAGAACATCGACATCCTTGACATCAATGTGGCTGACATCACGGACCAGTACATGGCCTATGTCGACCTCATGGAAGCCAGTCAGTTCGAGCTGGCGGCAGAGTATCTGGTCATGGCCGCGATGCTGGCCGAGATCAAGTCGCGCATGCTGCTGCCACGCAGCAGTGCCGACGAGGACGAGGAAGAGGATCCGCGCGCGCAGCTGATCCGCCGTCTGCAGGAGTACGAGCGTTACAAGAAGGCTGCCGAGGACATGGACGAGCTGCCACGCCTTGAGCGTGACATCTACGCGGCAGAGGCCGAATCGCCGAAGATGGACCGCCAGGCGCCGGAGCCCGAAGTGGATCTGCGCGAGATTCTGATCTCCCTGGCCATGGTGTTGCGCCGTGCGGACATGTTCGAGCACCACCATGTGCAGCGGGAAACCTTGTCCACGCGTGAAAAGATGTCCGAAATTCTGGTGCGGCTGTCCACACAACGTTTCGTGCCGCTGGTGTCCCTGTTGATGCGGGAAGAGGGAAGGCTGGGGGTGGTGGTCACCTTCCTGGCCGTCATGGAACTGATCAAGGATTCCCTGATCGAAATTGTGCAGACCGAGCCGTTTGGTCCCATACATCTGAAGGCAAGAAGTGAATGAGTGAGACAGACAACAAACTCCGCCAGATTATCGAAGGCTTGCTGCTGGCTGCTGGCAAGCCTCTGTCCCTGACCGCGATTGCGGAAGTCTTTCTGGAAGAAGAGCGTCCCTCGGAAGAAGAGCTGCGCGGCGCGCTCGCCCTGATCGGCGCCGATTGCGCAGGACGCGGGTTTGAACTCAAGGAAGTGGCTTCGGGTTTCCGTTTCCAGGTGCGTCAGGAACTCAGTCCCTGGGTCTCGCGACTCTGGGAAGAGAAGCCCCAGCGCTATACGCGCGCACTGCTCGAGACGCTTGCTCTGGTGGCTTACCGACAGCCAATAACCCGCGGTGACATCGAAGAGATTCGAGGCGTGAGCGTCAGCTCCACAATCATTCGCACCCTGCTCGACCGCGAGTGGATTCGTGTCGTGGGGCACCGTGACGTGCCAGGTCGCCCTGCCATGTTTGCCACCACCCGGCAGTTTCTGGACTACTTCAATCTGAAGAGCCTGCAGGAATTGCCTCCGTTGTCGGAAATCCGCGATCTCGACAAGCTGAATCCGGAGCTGGCGCTGGAGGATGACGATCTGGCCGGTATGCGCGTGCTGGATCTGCCGCCGCTGCCGCTGCACGATGATGCCGAGGGCCTGGACGACGACGATGGCGATGATCTGGATTCCGGCGAAGAGTTTCTCGACGAGGAAGAAGCCATCGCACTGGCAAAACGTCCGCTGGACGAGATTCTGGGCATCGGTCAGTTCGGTGCGCGCAATGAAGAAAAGGAGTCTCGTCACAACGACGATTCTCTGGATGCAGAAGAGCAAGTCTGATTCAACCTGCCGGCGTGGCACCAGCCATGGCGGCCCTTTGCATGTCGGGAGACATCATGAACGAAAAGCTGCAGAAAGTGCTGGCCCGTGCCGGCTTCGGTTCACGTCGTGAGCTGGAAGAATGGATCAAGCAGGGTCGCGTGAAGATCAATGGCGTCGTGGCCACGATCGGTGATCGTGTGGGCAAGGACGATGTGCTGCTGGTGGATGGCAAGAAGGTCAATCCCAACAGTGCCGTGGCCGAAATGCAGCGAGTACTTCTCTACAACAAGCCCGAAGACGAGATCTGTTCACGCAAGGATCCGGAAGGGCGTCCCTCGGTGTTCGACAAGCTTCCGAAGATTACCCACGGCCGCTGGGTGGCCATTGGCAGACTGGACATCAATACCAGTGGCCTGCTGCTGTTTACCACCGATGGCGAACTTGCCAACCGGCTCATGCATCCGTCCTCCAACATTGACCGCGAGTACGC
>CAYWMC010000313.1:0-3143 GCA_964459345.1 uncultured Klebsiella sp.
CGCCCCAGACTTCGATACAACATGTACGCATCCACTCGCTTCCATAGATTCATGCGCTGCCAATTGGCTGCAAGAGCGTTGCTGCTTTCCGGGATCATGCGGAGCAGATCTTCCGCCAGGGGGCGGAGCTTGTGAACAAAGACACAGATCAACAGCTGGTTGAAAGAGTTCTCAACGGCAATCAGGCAGCGTTCAACCTGCTGGTCCTTCGCTATCAGCACAAGGTGGCGGCACTGATCTCCCGTTTCGTCAAAGATCCCCATGAAGTGGAAGATGTCACGCAGGAAGCCTTCATCAAGGCGTATCGCGCGCTGAATCTGTTCAGAGGAGACAGTGCCTTCTATACCTGGTTGTACAGGATCGCGGTCAACACCGCCAAGAATCACCTGGTTTCTCGCGGGCGTCGTCCACCCTCGACAGACTTTGATCTTGATGATGCCGAACTGGTGGAAGACACCAGTGCGCTTCGAGATACTGACTCTCCAGAGGGTATCCTGGAGAAGGAGCATCTGGAGAAGCTGATCTACCAGGCGATCGACGAGCTGCCCGAAGACCTGCGTACGGCGTTCACCCTGCGTGAATTCTCCGGGCTAAGTTATGAAGATATCACCGAGATCATGGACTGCCCTGTAGGCACGGTACGTTCGAGAATTTTCAGAGCCCGGGAAGCAATCGACAAAAAAATTCGCGAATTGATGCAGTAGAGCGTGGAACGAAGTGCCACACACGTTGTCAAAACCGGCAAGAGAGACACCAACGGCCACCGTGCCGGGAGTGCAGATCGAGTTTTTTAGCTGAGTCACGTTCGCGGAGACTCTATGAAATGGCTGCCTGCAAGGCAGTCCCAGCCGCCAGAGGTACTGCATGAGCAAGGAAAACAGTCAGGCCCGAGAGTTTGCCGAATCGTTGTCCGCCCTGATGGACAATGAATCGAATGAGCTGGAACTGCGCCGGTTGTTGAAGGAAATGCCCGATCACCCGGAGATTTCGCAAACTTGGGATCGCTACAATCTGACGCGGTCTCTTCTGCACAAAGAGGCCGTACGTCCCATGTCGGCTGCTGGAACTCTTGCCATTCTCGACGCGATTGCCGCGGAAGCGCCGCATGGTGGCGTGAAACCAGCGGTGGCAAGCGTCGCGGGCGGCACCTGGTTCCAGACTGCAGCGCGCCTGGCAATTGCCGCTTCGGTTGCGCTGGCGGTATTCGTGGGCTTGCAGTCCGCTGTTGATCAGAATATCCCTGACAGCAGCATGGCTCAGCAGTCTTCTGCTCCCGAGAGTTTGGCAACTTCGACAAGCACACCTGTTGAACTTGCTTCCGACACCGGCTTTGATGCGGAGGCGCAGAAGCGTCTCAATGACTATATTCGCGGCGTCTCCATCCAGTACCGAGAAGACGGGTCAGTGAATCCGGGCTTCAACATACTGCAGGACTCCCAGCTGATCCGGCAGGTCAATCAGATCGAGAACTAGGCATATGCAGGGCAGCAGAGTTTTCCTGTTGCCCTGTAGTTCCTGCTGTCAGCCTTTGTTTTTTTCCTCCCGCGTTGTTGCAATTCAGCGCTTGCCCCTCTGACAATCGCACTGTACTTTACGGCATCGATATTACATTGATGCCTCCTCGGCACTTGCCGGGGAATCTGCATTGGAGAGTAAGGAAATGGGTACATCAGACCAAACAAACAGGCTCGCCGCCTGGAGGGCGTTTGTCCTTTCTGCAGTGATTGCCCTGCAGGCTGTTCCCTCGCAGGCCGCCGATCTGCCTGATTTCGCCGCACTGGTCGAAAAGAACGGCCCGGCCATTGTCAATATTGCCACCATGCAGCAAGTGCGTTCGACGCGGGAAGACCGTGGCGATATCGAGGAGCTGCTGCGCAGGCTGAGCCCCAATGAGCCCTTGCCGCCCGAGCTGGAAGAGCAGCAGTCACGTCCCCGAGGTGGTGTTGGCTCAGGCTTCATCATGTCCGAAGATGGCTATGTCATTACCAATCACCATGTTGTGAATGGTGCAGATCAGATTACGGTGACATTGAATGACCGGCGCGTATTTCAAGCACGGATCATCGGCACCGACGAGCTGTCTGACGTCGCACTGATCAAGATCGATGCCGAGAATCTGCCCACTGTGGAATTCGGCGATTCTGAGGCGGTGCGGGTCGGAGAATGGGTGCTCGCCATTGGTTCTCCTTTCGGCCTCGAATTCTCGGCTGCGGCCGGCATTGTCAGCGCCAAGGGCAGAGCGGTGCCTGGCAACCAGACCAACTATGTGTCTTTCATTCAGACAGATGTGGCGATCAATCAGGGCAACTCAGGCGGCCCGCTTTTCAATCTGGAAGGCAAGGTGATCGGCATCAATTCGCAGATTCTCAGCAGCACCGGCGGTTCCAACGGCATCTCTTTCGCTATTCCGAGCAATGTGGCGCTGAACGTGGTCGAACAGCTTCGTGACACGGGCGCGGTAAGTCGGGGTCTGCTTGGAGTCCTGATCAAGGACGTCGATTTTGCCCTTGCCGAAGCTTTCTACATGCCGCGTCCGATGGGTGCCTTTGTAGACGAAGTCCAGCCTGGCAGCCCCGCAGAAGCAGCAGGCGTGCTCAATGACGACATCATCATGGCGTTCAATGGCAGAGAAATTGAATCGTCTTCCATGTTGCCGTTCTATGTTGGTCAGGTGAGGCCTGGCACAACTGCGGAGCTTTCCATCATGCGCAATGGCGAAACGATTGCGCTGGATGTGGTGGTCGGTGCCTTGCCTGGCAGCGGAATAGCCTCCTCGAATGCGCCCGCGGAGCCTCCTCCTGCAAACACCCTTGGCCTGACTATCAGCGAGCTGAGCGAAGAAGCTCGGGAAGTCGCTGGCATTGAAGGGGTGCGGATCGAGGAATTGCAGGATGGCCCGGCAGCAAAGGCCGGGCTTGAAGAGGGCGATGTGATAGTGGAGTTGAACCGCATGCCAGTCCCGGACATTGACGCCTTCAGCGCTGCTGCCGAACAATTGCCTGCTTCCGGCTTCGTTCCCGTGCGCATTGTGCGCGAAGGGCGTGGGACTACCCTGGTGCTGGAACTCGAATGATCTTGCAGGGCGGTGTTGCCAGCCAGGCAATGCCGCCCGCAGGACCTGCCGCTTCAATGCGCACTGAAGA
>CAYWMC010000314.1:0-3133 GCA_964459345.1 uncultured Klebsiella sp.
GCACCGCCGTCGTCACGGGTCAGCCTGCGACTGCGCGCTTCCTGCCCGATCTGCGAGATGCCGAGGCACTGCGCGAGGCGGGCGACGCCGCCGTGCGTTCCCGGCTGGGCACCGACGACACCTGGACAGCGCGCGACCTGGAACTCTCCTACCGCGACAGCACGCAGCAGGTCACGCCCGTGGAAGAATTCATCGACATCACCTTCTTTCCGGAAGGGGGCAGCACGGGCGGAGCTCTGATTCTGGCGCAGGACGATCGCGAAGTCGTGATCAGCATCGACCCGTTTTCCGGCAAGGTGAAGACGGAGGAGCCACAATGAACCAGCGCGCGGCACAGCACGGCTTCACCCTGCTGGAAGTGCTGGTGGCGCTGACCATCACCGGCATGGTGCTGGGCAGCCTCTTCGCGCTGGCGGCGGGCAGCAAGCAGCTGGCGTTTCGTTCCGGCGAGAGTCTGGACGTGGCCATCGAGGCCCGTGCCCGCGTGCAGTTCGCCCTGCTCCAGGACGAATACAGCGACGTGGAAGAGATTCTCGAGGGCGAAGAGCGCTTCGACATCCGCGCCAATGACTACCTCGAGCACGCCATCCGCAAGACAGAACCCATGTTTTTCAAACTGCAGCACTACGAAATCGTAGACGAAGAGACCGATGAGAGTATTTCCGGAACCCGCTGGGTCAGGCTTGAACTGCCCGAGTGAGGGCGGATTCACGCTGATCGAGGTCGTGCTGTCGCTGGCGCTGACCGCCATGCTGCTGAGCCTTCTGAGCACGGGCATGTATGCCGTCATGAACGACTGGGAGAACGACACGGCCGTGCTCGACGAGAGCCTGGACGAGACCGTGGCCATCCTGCAGCTCGAGCGCGCCCTGCAGGGCGCCTTTCCCCATAGTTACCGCGATGTGAATTCCCTGGGCCGGCTGGTGTACTTCCAGGGCGAGGACGAGACGCTGAGCTGGGTGTCCACGGTGTCGCCCCAGCGCAGCGGCGGGCTGACAGCCTGGCGGCTGGAATCAGTCGCTGATGAAGGTGTCTATCTGCAGCTGGCGCCAGCCATGAGCGACGACCCTGCGCCCCGACTGGACACCGTCGAGCCTGTGCTGCTGCTGCCCAATTACACGGCCCGCTTCAGTTACCTTTACGAAGAGCTGGATTTCAGCAAGCAGTGGCGCGAGGACTGGCCCGGTCAGGAGATGTTCGTGCTGCCGCTGGCCGTGCATGTACTGCTGACCCCCATTGAGCGTGCCGACCGTGACAAGGTCATCAACATCGTCGCGCGCATCCGCGCCAATGAGCACCGGGAACTGCGTCCGGCGTTCACGCCGCAGCAGCAAATCCTCACCCCCGTGCCGGCCAGTCCGCAGCTGGGAGGGCCGTGACATGGGCAGACAACGCGGTTCCGTGATCATCATCGTGCTGTGGACGTCCATCCTGCTGACCGTGCTGGTCACTGTCATGGCCGGCAAGGTGCAGCTGTCTGCGCGCACCGCGTTCCACAATCAACAGGCCGTCACGGACCTGGCGGACGTGGCCTCGGCGATGGCCATGGCCGAGATGGAGCTGATTCTGGAGCCGATGGACGAACCCATCGACTATGTGCCACCGACCGACGACCTGGGCAATCCCCGGTTGCCTGCCCACCGATTCAACGGTCAGCCGCTGACCCTGGAGTATCCTGCAGGGGAAGACATGGTGGTGCGCATTTATGACCACGCGGGCAAGATCAATCTGAATCGCCTGGAGGATCGCAGCATGCTGTTGCTGCTGGAGCACTGGCTGGGCCCGGATGCTGACCCGCAGCAAGTGCAGGAGCTGCTGAGCGCCTGGGGAGACTGGCGGGATCTCAATGACCTGGCAGCCCCCAATGGCGCTGACACGGACTATTACGAATCGCTTGATCCGCCCTACACGCCCCGCAACTATCGGGAAATGGACACTGTGGAAGAACTGCGACTGATCCGTGGCTTCGATGAATTGTTCAAGGACGTGAATCTGGAGGCCGCATTCACCATCTATGGCTCCAACGAGACAGTGAACCTGAACCTGGCCACGCGCGAAGCCATGCGCCTGCTGCCGGGGCTGAACGACGAGCTGATCGAGGAGATCATCGCCTGGCGCCAGACACGTGACTTTGCCAACCGCAATGATGTGGGCGAACTGGTACCACTGGAAAACTTTGTGGAACTGTCGAACTGGATCGGCAACAACACTTCGTCGTATTTCTCGGTGTATGCGTATCCGAAGGCGCAGGCCCAGCGTGATGCAGAGGCGGACGTGGAGGAAGGCACCGCTGAAGAAGACGTGACGCCCGAGGCCGACCCGGTGACGCAGGCCTACATGGAGATCATGGAGTTCCGCAACCGCGGGGCGCGCGGCAGGGTGTACATGGTGGACCCGTATGCGCGCCTGCCGGACACGGCGCCGCCGCGGGTGGAAGAGTAGACATTGTGGGAGGAGGCACTGACTGTGGGAGGAGGCACTGACAGTGAGAGGAGGCACTGACAGTGAGAGGAGGCACTGACAGTGGGAGCGGGCTTGCCCGCGAACGGTTCGCTTGCAAGCAAGCTCCCACAGGTCAGTTCAATCAAAACATATCAAGCAAGTCTGCCTTTCTGACCAGCGCTAGACAACAATTTCTGCCGTGTCCAGGCGACTCCCCACAATCTCTATCTGGTTGGTGCTGCCGCCAACTGCCCACTCGTCTACGGCCTCTTCCATCGCAAGCACGGGTTGCGAGGAGCCGCCACCAGTTGGGGCCATCTGGACAAGGTCCCAGACCACACTGTTGGAAAACTCCGCGAACTCGACTTGATGCGCAGCACCAAGGTAGAAATTGCGGATCGTCAGGCTGGCATCGGATGCGTCTGCCAGCAGGACAAGGTCATCACCCATCTTGATCAGTTCGATGTCACCAGGCACCCACGCTGAGTCCACGACAATCGCGTCCGCAGTACTGCCGGCCGTGTCGATCTCGACGATGATGTCGTGACCGGAAAGTGCACCGAAAGCGTAGTCGTCGTCGCCCTTGCCGCCGTAGAGGATGTCTCTTCCTTCTCCGCCGTCCAGAGCATCATTGCCGTCTCCGCCGAACAGCAGATCATCGCCTGCTTGCCCGAATAGTGAATCATTGCCT
>CAYWMC010000315.1:0-3113 GCA_964459345.1 uncultured Klebsiella sp.
ACGGGATGCTCGGTCATGGGGTGCGAGTCTATTCGGCAAATATTACAGTTTGATGACAGCGCACAGACGCGCCTGCGCAGCGCCACCAGAGGGTGGCCGCTGCGCTACTCGCTCTCAGAGACCCAGAGCCTCATAAGTGGCTTCCACCACGCGGGCCGGCAAGGGGATGTAACCGTCCTTCAAGACTACTTCCTGGCCTGTGCGGGACAGTACCAGCTTGATGAACTCCTGTTCCAGCGGCGCCAGGGGCTTGTTCGGCTCCTTGTTCACATAGACAAACAGGAAGCGCGCCAGGGGATAGTCGCCGGCAATCGCATTTTCCGGAGAAGCTGCGAAGTATTCCCCACCTTCTTCAGTTGCCAGCGGCAGCGAACGGACGCTGGATGTCGTGTAGCCCAGACCCGAGTAGCCAATGCCGTTGATGGAGGTGCTGACAGATTGCACCACTGACGCAGAACCGGGCTGTTCGTTCACGGAATTCTTGAAGTCACCTGTGCACAGCGCAGTTTCCTTGAAGTAGCCGTAGGTGCCAGACACGGAGTTGCGACCGAAAAGCTGCAGATCACGACGCTCCCACGCACCGGTCATGCCCAGCTGACCCCAGTTCTCGATGACCTGGTCATGACCGCACTTCAGTGTGGAGGAGAACACGGCATCGACTTGCGCCATGGTCATGCCCTCGATGGGGTTGTCCTTGTGCACAAACACGGCCAGGGCGTCGATGGCGACGGGAATGGCTGTAGGCTTGTAGCCATACTTGTTCTCGAAAGCCTCGATCTCGTTGTCCTTCATCTCGCGGCTCATTGGCCCCATGTTGGAGGTGCCTTCGGTCAGCGCGGGTGGCGCCGTTGATGAGCCAGCTGCCTGGATCTGGATGTTCACGTTCGGATAGAAGCGCTTGAATTCTTCGGCCCACAGAGTCATCAGGTTGGCCAGGGTATCTGAACCCACGCTGGAGAAGTTGCCGGATACACCGCTGGCGCGTTCATATTCGGGCAACCCGGACTCTACATCTGCTGCGAAAGTCATCGTGCTGCACAGGGCACCGAACAGCAGTGCGAGTGGCTTCATTGCGTACTTGAGGGTCATCATGATTCTCCGGAGTAAAGGCGTTGGTCGGTCTCTTTCGGTTGCCGTCACTATAAGACGCTTGTATGACAAAAATATGACAGAACTGACACCTGCTGCTTGCCGGGATAGAGACTTCGTCATCTATCTGTCACTTTCTTCCCCTTGGCCCTCATGTAGAATGCGGGCAACTTCCAGCAAGAATCACGAGCCTTCGCATGAGCACGCAAGTCCCCGAAATTCAGACCGAAATCGTCACCGCAACTGGCGCTGCTGCCGATCCGGCGCTGCTTGAACAAGACGACAGCAGTGCTGTGCCAGCGACCATCACGCCACTGGAGAAGTCGACGCCGCGTGCCGAAGAAGCTCCGGCCATGGACCTGGACAACAGCGCTCTGTACCTGAATCGCGAGATGAGCTACCTGCAGTTCAACCTGCGGGTGCTGGATCAGGCCAGAAATGCGCGACATCCACTGCTGGAACGCCTGATGTTCCTGCTGATCTTCAGCTCCAATCTGGACGAGTTCTACGAGATTCGCATTTCGGGCTTGAAGAAGCAGATGGAGTTCGGCCGGCAGCGCCCTGGCCCCGACGGCAAGTACCCCGACGAGATTCTGCGGGAAATCAACCAGCAGGTGCGCATAGCTCTGCAGGAGCAGTATCGTATTCTGAACGAGGATCTTTTCCCTTCCCTGGCCGAACAGAACATCCGCTTTCTGTATCGCAACGAGTGGAACAAGGAACTCACCCTCTGGGCGCGGGATTACTTCCGTGACGAAGTACTCCCCGTCATCAGCCCCCTGGGGCTGGACCCTGCACACCCCTTCCCCCGACTGGTGAACAAGAGCCTGAACTTCATCCTGTCACTGGAGGGCAAGGATGCTTTCGGCCGCGACAGCGGTCTGGCCATTGTCCCGGCACCGCGCTCGCTGCCGCGACTGATCAAGGTGCCGAAGGAAATCGTGGCGGAAGGCGACAACTTCATCTTCCTGTCCTCGATCATCCATGCGCATGTGGAAGAATTTTTCCCTGGCATGCGCGTCAAGGAATGCCATCAGTTCCGCGTCACTCGCAACTCCGACCTGGAAATGTCGAACGTGGAAGTGGAAGACGTCGCCAGCGCCCTGCAAGGCGAGCTGCACTCCCGGCGCTTCGGCACAGCTGCCAAACTCGAAGTGGGTGCCGCCTGTCCGCGCGAGCTGACGGACTTCCTGCTGCAACGCTTCAACCTGACAGAAGACGCCCTGTTCCGCCTGGACGGGCCGGTGAACCTGCAGCGATTGATGACGCTGACCAGCATGGTCAATCGGCCCGACCTGTGCTTCGCGCCCTTCACCCCTGGCACGCCCCCGGCGCTGGAAGAAGGCAACTGCATTTTCACGGCTGTGACCAAGGAAGATCAGTTGCTGATGCACCCGTTCCAGTCTTTCCTCCCGATCATCGACTGGGTGCGACAGGCGGCGAAAGACCCCGCGGTGCTGTCGATCAAACAGACGCTGTACCGCACCAACGAGTCCTCCGAACTGGTGGAAGCCTTGTCCGAGGCTGCTCGCAATGGCAAGGAAGTGACCGTTGTCATCGAATTGCGTGCGCGCTTCGACGAACAGGAAAACCTGCAGTTCGCCAGCAAGCTGCAGGAAGCCGGTGCGGTGGTGGTATATGGCGTGATGGGCTACAAGACCCACGCCAAGATGCTGCTGATCGTGCGGCGCGAGGGCGGCAAGCTCAAGCGCTATGCTCATCTTGGGACGGGCAACTATCACCGCAAGACGTCGCTGGTCTATACCGACTACGGACTGATGACCTGCGATGAGACAATGTGTGCCGACGTGCACAAGGTATTCCAGCAAATTACCGGCATGGGCAAGCGCATCATCCCCGACCTGGTGATTCACGCGCCATTCCGTCTCAAGAAGTCCCTGGTGCGCCTGATTCAGCAGGAAAAGAATGCCGCACTGGAAGGCAAACCCGCCCGCATCATCGCCAAGATGAATGCCCTGACTGACCCGGACATCATTCGTGAACTCTACGCGGCGTCACGCAAC